>JAUXBI010000014.1 GCA_030619435.1 Syntrophaceae bacterium | reverse complement strand
TTTATAAAATGATCACGTATCCTGGTATTTTCATAATAGAGAAGGAAATCATAATTCCCCCAATTTATCGTTTCTTTGTTCAATCGTTGCTCATTTGTTATTTTCGGCCCCCGAAAACCGGCATACTTCTTTTCAATTAAGTGGCCTTCTCCTGATGGATTTTGTTTCAGGTGCAGTGTTATGAATAGCCTGTCATACTTACTTATAATCTTTGATACGGGAAAATAAAGCCATGAATGCCTTGGGAGCATGGTAATTGTAGCGTCAACACGTGATAAGAATGCACCCTTTTTCCTGACGAAGAAACTGGCGTGGTACCCGATAACCCCCCCGATATTGGTAAAGGTCTGGTCGTCGGGTTTCACGACATCGGCAAGATCATTAAAAGCGGAAAGAAATAACTTCTTATTCTGTCTTCTCCCCCAGAAATAACCGAAGCTCAAAAGAAAACTGAAGGCAATGAAAAGAAAGAAAACAGGTTGTGTTATAATGTTCTCATGTTCAAACATTTTACCTCTTTTTACGATAGATTTGATGTAATATCTTCCCGGATATCATACAGCTTTCCGTCCTTACCATCAAGTAGTGTTCTTGAAAGAAAGATACGGTCAATGGGGACATCTTTTGCCGTTTTTTTCATATTTTCTTCAACATACCCGGCCATTTCTTCATTTTCTCTGGTGACCTTATTGTTGATCAGCAAACGAAGTGGAAGATTCAGGTCATTAAGGCCTTCCATCAATCTCCGGGACTCCTTGAGGGAGAGGATGTCAGGGTTAAAAACTAAAATGATAGAACAATTTTCTCCTTGCAGGATTTTGTTCAAAGCCTGATAGTTGGTATTTAATTTCCAGAGCCTTTTCAGGATATCATCATCTTCTTCTTTATAATCCAGAAGGGTCTCTTCTGAACTTAAGGTGCCCCTTATCCTATGGATCGTATAGCGTTTTTCCAGGATCTTTTGCCTGATTTGAATCAGTCGATCAATCCAGGTTATTGTAACCCTAGGTAAGGCAAGAAACCGGAGAGTGAGTCCAGTGGGGGGCGTGTCGAAGATTATATAGTCGAAATCGGTTTCATCTCTTATAGTTTTTTCAATGCTCGTAAGGAGGGCATATTCCTCTATGCCGGGGGAATACCTGAGCACGGAAAAGTAATTATCGAGATTTAATGTCTGAAGATATTTATAGGTACCGGAAAGAACATTTATTTCCCTCTGAAGGTATTCCCTTGATAGTTTTTGAAGATCGATTTCTTTAAGATAGAGAGTGTTCGTATAACGGCTTTTTTTGTTCTTAAGATCGACACCAAATATGTCACCCAGATTGTGGGCCGGGTCCAGTGAGACAATCAGCACACGGCTTTTTTGTGAGAGTTGCCACGCGGCGGCGGCTGCCATGGTGGATTTCCCCACCCCCCCTTTTCCTGTAAAGAAGAGAATCTTCATCTAATCAATACCTATTGTTCCGCACATTTCCGCCAGCATGTCACCGGCGTCCTCGGCTCTTTGGTTTAATATCTTAAGTTCCCTTTCCATGAATGGTAAAAGCTCAACAGCCAGAAATGTGGGTGGTGAGGGGAGGCCGACAAAAGATCCCAGAAGCAGAAGGGCGAAAATATTTTCGAGCTCCTGCGCTTCCACAATTGTGAGAGCGACGGCATCTTCACGATGCGAGGCATGAAATAGAGAAAAAAAACGACGAAAAAAGCTAAAAATTGAAAGATTCATTCGGATGGTTTCTTTGATCAGGTTTGGTTAAACCGGCGCACGGTTTCATGCCGTGCGCCGGCAATAGACTCAAATTACAAGAGAAACTCAATCAACCTTGTATGCCTTGGATTTGATGAAATCCCAGATAAACACAAAGTTCATAACCAGCATTACGCCTACGATAATCATAACCGTCCACCCTGGAACAGGTTTCGCGGCGATAGATCCCGGCATTACAACTGCCATGAACCAGACAAGAGCAGCCGTCACGGTGATCCATAGCAGCCAGGCCGGTATTACGGCAACATTTGCAAAAGGCGATTTCAGTTTCTTGGCAACAAAAGCCGCGCCGGTCATGAGGGCGATTGCCGCGATCAACTGGTTTGCTGCTCCAAAAGAGGCCCATACGATCAGGAAATTTTTACTCCAGGCCAGATAGATTCCGATTGCTGCCGGAATTATAGAAGCAACCCAGCGGTTTGTCAGGAAACCGTATACTCCGGCGGCGCTCTCTTTAAGAGGAGCAGCCATCTCGGCAAGGCAATAACGTGCCAGTCTATTGGTCGTATCCAGGGTTGTCATGGCAAACGCTGCGACCCACATGCCGGCGAGAACTTTAACAAACTTGGCAGGCATAAATCCCAGCCAGGTTGCGGCAACCATGTCTGAATAAGACTGGACAAAGAGACTCACTTTAGCCAGCTTGACGGCCGCGGCTGTTTTGGTAAACATGTCGCCCCAGTTACCCGCATTCAATGTCACCGTTACATCCATTGCTGCGCCTGCATTTTTAAGAGCCGTATATCCGAAACCGGCTATGGACACAACAACGATGGTGGAGAGGAATCCTTCTGTAAACATGGCTCCGTAGCCGATAAACAATCCGTCGCTCTCTTTTTCAATCTGTTTGGAAGTTGTCCCTGAAGCAACGAGAGCGTGGAAACCGGACAGCGAACCGCAGGCAATAATCAGAGGGATGGCCGGCCAGAACGGTGTTGCTTTGCCCCCGAGGAGAATGGGTGCGAAAGCTGAGAATGCCGGAACTTCAAACCCTCTGAATGCGAACACAGCACCGAGGAAACCTATGGCCAGTCCCGCATAAAGGAGAAAGGAATTCAGATAGTCCCTCGGCTGTAGTAGAACATTAACGGGAATAGCCGCGGCGATAATAATATAGAAGAAGAAAAACACCATCCATGTGTCGAAACTTGCTGCGATGGGGAACTGAACGCCCAACCAAATAGCAGCAAGAAGCATGACAATACCGATTATGGTGACTCCTGTAAAGTTCATCTTAACACGATACATCAGAACACCGAGGATAAGGGCCGCAACAATCATCCATATGAAAGCAGAGGCAATGGCCGGAGTCCCAACAAACATGCCACCGACAACAGCGCCGAAAGCAGCGACTACCAGGATAAGAAGGAAGAAGACGATCCAGTAGAATGCTGTACCCGTTCTCTTGCCCATCAGGTCTGAGGCAACAAACTGTATAGATTTACCATCGTAACGAACAGATGCCATCAGCGCCAGGTAATCGTGAACAGCGCCGATAAAGACGTTACCGAACCATATCCAGAGCAAACCGGGAACCCAGCCCCAGCACATGGCCAGTGCAGGTCCGATGATCGGGGCGGCACCGGCAATGGAGGCAAAGTGATGTCCGAATAGGACCTCTTTCCTCGCCGAGATGTAGTCCACCCCGTCATAGAGACGTTTGGCCGGCGTCTCTATGGAATCCGAGGACTTCACGACATCCCGCTCCAGCTTCTTGCCGTAAGTAAAATACAAAATTAAATAGATTAGTAAACCGATAACGATAATTAATGTTGTCATTTCCTACCTCCTTTTTTAATGTTAAGTAGTTAACAAACAAACAAATTACCTCATTATGCTTAGCATGGTATTGATAACCACGCCGGTATGAAAAGACTTTACGATAAAGGAAACAAACGCTCTACGATATGAAAATCAGCAAACAAAAGTTTTTTATGACATACATGCATGATAAGATAGCATTACTCCTTCATAAATTGAAAGTCAAACGTTTTTCCTTCGGGAGCAATATTGATATAGTAATCTACTCTCTACCTCTTAATTTACAAGTCTGTCTCTGGAAGGTTCTTATCGGAATAATTTTCGTTTTGGTACTTGTAAACCCTTTTATTTGCTTATGTTTTGAGAAGTAATCAAGGGATAAATTATAGGGGGATTTATGACTAAGAAATAATCTTGACAATAAAAATATTGTGGCGTATCTCTATTAGACAAATAAGATGTTTTTTTGAAGACCCCCGCGGCAAGTTGCGGGAAATCTTTGACTATTAAGAAAGACCTTTACTTTTTGTTCGCGACAATTCGATATTTCATAAATCCTCACCTCAGGGGGTACAAGAAATGGGGCAAGAGAAAAGCACTGACACGGCAACTGCAAAAGAACTTCAGATAGGCAGCAAGGTTAGAGAACTAAGAGAAAAGAAGCTTTATACCCTACAGGACCTTTCGACAAAAACCGGTTTTCCAAAGACTCTCTTGTCAGACATTGAGAGAGGCGATTTTATTCCTCCTGTAGCAACACTACTAAAACTGGCTAAATCTCTGAATGTGGGAATGGCATACTTCTTCGAGGAGATGGATATAGATGAAAAAATATCCATTACCCGCAGGGGTGAACGAGTCAGGATCAAAAGACGTCCACATCATCATGAAGAGGGTGAAGTTGATTATATCTATGAATCCTTGGAAACAAAGAGATCGGATAAACATATGGAGCCCCTGTTTGTGGAATTTCAACCTGTGGACACGAGTGATATGGTATTTGTAAATCATGAAGGTGAAGAGTTCTTGTATGTTCTTGATGGAACGGTAGAGTTTCGTACCGATGATCGGACGGAAATTCTCGAACCCGGCGATGCACTATATTTCGATTCGGATATCAACCACAGTTTGCGTTCTCTGAATGGGAAAACGGCCAAGGCTGTCGTTGCGGTCTGGAGTAAGGTATAAAGGGATTCAACTGTCATGCTTGAAATTCGGTTTCATGGTCGCGGTGGACAGGGGACTGTGATAGCCACCGTTATGCTGGCTAAGGCATTCTTTAAGGTGGGATATCAGGTGCAAAGCTTTCCTGTCTTCGGAGTGGAAAGGAGAGGCGCTCCGGTCGAAGCTTACATACGGGCTGACAAAAAAGATATTTTCATCAGAACCAATGTTTATACCCCGGATCATGTAGTAGTTCAGGATCGTACCCTTCTCCAGAGTATTGATGCAACAAGAGGGCTCAAACAGGGAGGATGGATATTAATCAACAGCCCTGAGCCTCCGTCTGATTTACGTCCCTTTGCAGGCTTCAAGTTGGCCTTCATAGATGCAAACGCTATCGCCCTTAATCACCAACTGGGAGCACGCACCCAGCCCATTGTCAATACATCCATGATTGGCGCTTTTGCGCGATTGTTTAAAACACCTCACATGACCGCGGTTGCCGAAGCTATCAGGGAAGAAGTTCCTGTAGAAGCCGAGGCGAACATAGGTGCGGCGGAAGATGCCTACAACGAAGTCCAACTAGTTGGAATGATAGAGGGAAAAAATGTTTCTTAAACTCAGGTCTTCCATATTGTGAGAGAATAAAAAATGACAGAAAAGAAAGTACCCTCTAAAGTCACCCCATTGTTCTTTGCCCGTTCATATTTATCCACAGAAGACAACAAAACAGGTTCCTGGCGCTTTTTAAGGCCTCGTTACGAAGAAAAGACAGCCCCATGCAGCGTGGCCTGCCCTGCCGGTGAGGACATAGGCCGGATAGAGGCATTAACAAACCAGGGAATGTTTAAAGAGGCTTGGGAAACCATCCTCAGAGAAAACCCCTTTCCCGGTGTGTGCGGAAGCGTATGTTACCATCCATGCGAAGCCGTATGTAACCGTGGTGAGTTCGATGAAGCTGTTGCCATTAATGCCATGGAACGGTTTCTTGCGGACACTGCTCGTAAAAATGAATTCAAGCCCTTCCTTACTAATCTTTCCGCAAAAAAGGAAAAAATTGCCGTTGTAGGAGGAGGTCCCAGCGGCCTGTCTGCTGCCTATTTTCTGACACTTCTTGGCTATAATTGCGATGTATTCGAGGCTGAGACTGAACCGGGTGGGGTTCTCCGGTGGGGAATCCCTCAGTACAGGTTACCTCTGCCGGTTCTCGAAAGAGACATTTCACTGATTAAGGATCAGGGTGTGCAGATAAAAACGGGGATTCATATTTCTAAAGAATTTTTGAAAGAGGCAGGGGAAAGTTACAATGCCGTCTTTATCGGTTGTGGATATTCCCGTTCACGGGAATTGGAGATTCCGGGAGAAGATCTGAAAGGAATAAAAGATGGGCTTGCATTTCTTAACAGGATTCGCCATGGTGAAAAACCTCGCCTGGATGGCCTGTCTGTCATCATTGGAGGTGGGAATACGGCCATAGACGTTGCGAGAAGTGTTGTAAGGCTGGGAGGGACACCCCTTATTGCATACAGGCGGAGAAAACAGGATATGCCCGCTTTCTCCGAGGAAATTGAACTGGCCCTTGATGAAGGCGTTGTCCTGAAAGAACTTGTCATTCCCGTAAGTGTTGTTCCCGATAAGGGAGATTATATTGTAACTTTACATTACATGAGAATTATGGGCGAGGATGACAGAGGAAGGGCTCTTGTAGAGCCTGATGGTAACAAAACTGAGGAAATGAGGGTAAAGAATGTCTTCAAGGCTATAGGAGAAGAAACGGCGGAATCCTGGTGTGTTCCCCCTCATAAAGGTGAAGGGGTTGTGACCTTGAATAACTCTACTCTGGATTGCCGCACCGGAAGTGCGGTACTTGTCTTCGGTGGCGATCTGACTAACGAAATAAAGAGTGTAGTCCACGCGGTTGCCTCGGGCAAGGAGGCGGCCATTGCTCTGGATATCCTGTTTAGGGAAGGTTTGGATACCGTGGAGTCGAAGATAAGAGACTGTTTGGTGGGAAACGGCAGCTTCTGCTCTATGGAAATATATATGAAGGGGCCCCGTTTTGATCGAAGCTCTCACGTAGTCTCCTATAGTGAAATCAACGCAGATTATTTTTATCTTTCTCAAAGAATTACCCAGCCGCGTCTCCTGAGAGAGGAGCGTCTTGCCACATTTGACGAGGTGAATCTTAAAGTTTCGGCAAGTATGGCAATCAAAGAAACAGAACGCTGCTTTAACTGCGGGCTTTGTAATCAGTGTGATAATTGTTATCTCTTCTGTCCCGATCTTTCGATAGTTCGCGACAAAACTCCTCAGGGGAGACACATCAACTATGATTACTGTAAAGGGTGCGGTATTTGTGTCGTGGAATGTCCCCGTAACGCCATGATTCTGGAGGAGGAAACAAATGAAGAAAGTGCTGGAAGGGAGTCATGCGGTAGCTGAGGCCGTTCGTCTCTCACGGGTCACTGTAATTTCAGCCTATCCCATTACGCCGCAGACCCATATAATTGAATACCTTTCCGATTATGTCGCAGACGGCACACTAAAAGCCTCATTTTTAAAGGTGGAAAGTGAGCATTCCGCGATAGCATCACTCGTTGGAGCGGCAAGTTGCGGGGTACGAACATTTACTTCCTCTTCGTCTCAGGGCCTGGCCTTGATGCATGAAATTCTTCACTGGACATCGGGGGCAAGACTTCCCATTGTGATGGCTGAGGTTAATCGTGCCCTTGCCCCTGGCTGGAATATCTGGGCCGATCAGCTCGATAGTCTGTCACAAAGGGACACGGGTTGGATTCAGCTCTATTGCGAGCATGGTCAGGAAGTCCTTGATACCGTTTTTCTTGCATACAGATTGGCAGAGGCGGTTAGTCTTCCCGTCATGGTGATTATGGATGCATTCTTTCTTTCTCACACCTATGAACCGGTTGACGTGCCTGAACAGGAACTGGTTGATCGCTTTCTTCCCGCCTTTAAACCTAAATTTCAGGTTGATGCAGACAATCTGGTCGCACTTAGTCCGCTTGTTACACCAAATTTTTACATGGAGATGCGCCATAATATGGCAAAGGCAATGGAAGAATCCATTCTACAGCTTGCGGAAATTGAAGAGGATTTTTCGAATATTTTCGGGCGGTATTATGGCCCGATTGAGCCCTTCTTATGCGATGATGCAGAGATTATAATGGTTACTTCCGGGACTGTGACAGGCACCTCTCGCCAGGTAATTCAGGAGCTGCGTGAGAAGGGAGAAAAAGTTGGTCTTCTGAAAATAAAACTGTTTAGACCCTTTCCCTCAGAAATAATCCGCAAGGCTCTTGGACCCGCAAAAAAGATTGCCATCATCGATAGAAACTTTTCATTCGGCGCTGGCGGTATTTTTGCTCAGGAGGTACGAGCCGCTATGTGCAACCTTTCTGATTGTCCCCAGATATTTGGTTATATTGCCGGATTGGGAGGGCGTGATGTAACTACAGATTTGCTGGAGGATATATATTGGCGGACGAAAAAAAGTGAGGTCCTCTCCGAGGAGAGTATTTGGATGGGACTTCAGGAGGAAAACCATGCCGTTGAACGTTCCTGAACAGGATTACATGTATCCGGGCCACGTGGCTTGTCCCGGGTGCGGAGCTGCCATAGCTATGAGATTTTTCCTGAAGGCTATGGGAGAGAAGATTATAATTGTGCTCCCTGCGTGTTGCTGGTCTATTATCGCCGGGGCATATCCTCAGATGTCCTTGAAGGTTCCCGTTATCCACACAGCCTTTGAAACGGGAGGCTCCGTGGCCAGCGGAGTGAGGGCGGCTTTGGACATGAAAGGGGATACTGGAACTACGGTTGTGACATGGGCAGGTGATGGAGGAACCTTTGATATCGGCTTTCAGGCCCTCAGCGGTGCCGTGGAGCGGAATGAAAATTTCATATATGTCTGTTATGATAATGAAGCCTATATGAATACCGGCATTCAGCGTAGCTCTTCCACGCCTTATGGCGCATGGACCACCACGACTCCCGGTCGGTCGTGGAAAAGAATGCGAAAAAAAAATATCGTAGAGGCTCTTGTGGCACATCGTATTCCCTATGCCGCTACCGCCAGTATAGCCTTCCCGGAAGATTTGGTTCGAAAGGTTGAAAAAGCGAAGGATATAAAGGGTTCGCGGTTTCTGCATGTTTATGCGACATGTCCGACCGGCTGGCGTATTCCTTCCGAAATATCTATCAAAATTGCCAGAATGGCAGTTCAGAACAATATTTTTCCCCTTTATGAGGTGGAAGATGGTGTCAAATATACAATCAATTATAAGCCAAAAGAATTTCCGGTAAGGGAATATTTCAAGCTCCAGGGGCGTTTTAAACACCTGACTGAGGGTGACCTGGCTGAGATACAGGAAATGGTAAATGAAGACTGGGAACTCCTTCTAAAAAAGGCAGGGGATTAATAGGAACAACGTCCATTTTTCGTCGCACTATCTTAGAGAAAGTCACTAACTTAATCCGGAGCATTCAGGGGACATTCATGATAAGTTTTGTCAAGGGGAAAGCAGAGATTCTCCTTGACCTTCCGGATCAATGGATCCCCGGCGGTTTTTATTCCCCTGCTTCAACTCGATCTTTTCCTTCATCCCTTGTGGACCGCTCGGTCATAATTAAAACACCCGACAGTGTTTATATGTGGCTTGCCTGGTATTTTTAGATCTCTGCATAAAACTTGAGAGAAACGGTATGAAGGCACTTGGAATTATTATTTTTCTGGTTATTGTCACATGTATTGTATTGTGCGCTGCAAATCCCGCTCCCTTCGACGAGGCCCGGTGGCGAAATACTGTGGAAAGTCAAAGTATCGAAAAGCTGTATGCACCCAATTTTATTGATGGAAAGTACTTCAACCCCTGGATGCCTCAGGAGCAGGGAAGGTTCTGGCAATTTCTAAGATGGAGATTCTCGAGAAAGAGTCAATACACCCATGAAGAGAGAGCTCACAAACCGAAGGTCCTGTCCCGGTTACGTGAGCGGATTAATGCCCTCGCGGATGAAGAGGATTTTATAGCATGGATCGGTCATGGTACCTTCCTTATGCGTCTTCAAGGGGAATATTGGCTCACGGATCCGATGTTTTCCGAGCGGGCGTTACTTCCGAAAAGAGTGACTCCGCCCGCATTTACCGGGGATGATCTGAGAGAACTTACGGATATGGTCAATGTGATTATTTCTCATAATCATTATGATCACCTGGATGTTAAAAGTATTCGCTCCCTGCCCGACAAATCACGTTTGTTTGTGCCGCGTGGTCTCAAACAGTATGTATCCTCTCTCCACGACGGCGTTGTTACGGAACTTGACTGGTGGGAAAGCGTTGATCTTCCCGGCGGCACCAGACTGGTGTGTCTGCCTGCACAGCACTGGTCACGGCGGATAGGACAATCTGTCAACAGCACCCTATGGGCAAGCTTCATGGTGATTGCGCCGGATACCTCGGTTTATTATGGTGGGGACAGCGGGTATTTCGTCGGCTACAAGGAAATAGGCAGGCGATTTTCGAACATCACCTACGCGCTTCTTCCCGTTACCGCCTATCATCCCCGCTGGTTCATGCATTACGCTCATATCAATGCGACTGAGGCAATTGATGCGTTCAGAGATCTTGGTGCGGAATATTTCATTCCGACCCAGTGGGGTGCCTTTCGTCTCGGAGATAATCCTCCGGGACATCCCGTACTCGATTTCAGGAAAGCGATGCACGAACAGAATCTTGATCCTTCTCGATTCATACTCATGGATATCGGACAGATTACACAGAGAGAATAACATCTCAGGGAAAACGAAGAGAATATTAAGATTTACGATTCAAGGCCTGATCCACAGGAACATCCAAATTTTCCTTATTACCTGTCCAAGGCTTTGTGTTATCAAGTAAAAATTCCGACATCTTATTCACCATACAGATCGGACAAAGGTGAACCAGTTTCATGCTTGCAATTTGCCTCACAATGAACAACTTTTCCGGGTTTTGCCCACATAAAAAGCATCTGTCGGCTATATCTTCCTCATGTATTTCGTAGCAATCTCCATTGTGGCATTTCATAACTAATATCCTGAAGGCATTTTACCTGGGAAGTTCTAACACAAAAGTTGTCCCTTTTCCTACTTGTGATGAAGCTTCTATCTTTCCGCCGTGAGCTTCCATGATCCTCTTGCAGAAGTTAAGTCCTAGGCCCGAACCTCTTGCCTCCTCTTTTTTCCCCTTTACTCTGTAAAACGGTTCAAAGATAAAAGGTAGTTTTTCCTGGGGAATACCCGTCCCCGTATCCGATATACTTATACGGACATAGTATTCATCATGTCTAGCGCGTATAGATACTTTTCCACCACCCGGTGTATATTTTGAGGCATTACCCATGATATTTACGATAACCCGCACCAGACTTTCTTCGTCACCGGTTATTTCCGGTATACCCTCCGAGATGTCTGTCTCTATTGAAAGCTCTCTTATATGATAAAGTGGAGCCATTTCTTCTACACCTCGCATAATAATGCCGGGAATATCAACAGGTTTTTTCTCTGTAGCGAAAACACCGCTCTCTATACGGCTTATATCCAGCCAGTGTTCAACGAGGGCTTTCAGACCATGAATACGCTTGTTACACCGGTCAATAATATCATTGGCATTTTTGTCCAGGCAACCACCCGCCACCGTTCTGAGAGCCTCTAAATATTGTTCAATAACCAAAAGGGGAGAGCGCATTTCGTGACTTACAAAAGTAATAAAATTTCTCTCCATCTCCTCTTTTTCTGTTCTTAACATCCGTGCCTCTATCTTGAGGTTGCGGTGATCGAATCCACGCTTGACTACAGCCCTCAGTTGGTCAGGGGTGAAGGGTTTGGGGATGTAGTCATAGGCCCCTTTCTTCATGGACTCTACCGCGGAAACTATGGATGCATAACCGGTGATTATAACCAGGACAATATCCGGTATATCCCTTGAAAGGATGTCTATGACTTCCGTACCCGATATGGAGGGCATCTTGAGATCAACAAAAGCTATCTCCGGCTTTCTTTCCTTGGCAATCCTGATACCTTCCTCGCCGTTTTCCGCTGTAATCACGGCGTACCCGGACTTTTCCAGGGCTTGCCTGCACCCATCCCGTATGGATTCCTCATCATCGATTACCAGAATGAGTTCCTTATTAGTCTTCTCCGTCATATCTAATTATCCAGCAGTCGTTTGACATATTTAAGAAGGTCATCGGCCTTGACAGGCTTGTGCAGTAGCATGTCTACCTTTGGAGATTCTTCCGGGGGTTCAAATGACTGGTACGGTCCCTGGAGATCAACTCCGCTCAGCATGATCAATGGCATGTCTTTCCCTGCCTCTATGGAACGAATCTTTGATACCACCGTGAAGCCCTCACCCCATGTTTCCATCATCATATCTGTAATAGTAAGGTCAGGAGACACCGATTTTACCATCTCCACACCGCTCTTTCCATCTTCTGCAAGAAAGACCTCATAGCCACCACTCTCAAGTATAAGCTTGGTCGCCATCAAAAAATCACTGTCGTCATCTATGAGAAGTATCTTTTTCTTTGTAGTCATCATCGATTACCTCCTTTATTGATTTGGAGATATACTACTGCAAAGCAGATGCCAAAATATAATATATTGATTCATTTGAAGAAAATATGGATAGCAGGAAGGAGGAAACTTTCTTCAGGGGGCAAAACTCTCCATGTGCGGGGAAGATAACCCCGGAAGAGAGCACATTCTAAGATTGAGTCTAAAGTGAGGCTTTTATGCCATAGTTGCGTATTTTCATCCGCAGGGTTTTTCTGTCGATGCCGAGGAATTTCGCCGTTTTGACGATCTGGAAGTTAAAGTGGCTCAGGACTTTTTCTATATGATCCTTCTCAACATCGACCAGGGTCATCTTACCTGAAAGAGAATCCACTACCGGAACCTTTATTCCTCCATTCTGACCGTAGTAGAGGATGTCGGACAGGTTGACGATATCATTTTCACAAAGCACGCATAACCGTTCCATGGTATTTTTCAGTTCTCTGACATTGCCGGGCCAGTTGTAGGAGATCAGCGATTTTCTTGCCTCTTCCGAGAGGTGTTGCACCTTACTGTTGTGCTTCTTTTTATATATGTCAAGGTAATGCAGGGCAATGGGCAGTATGTCGGATTTGTGCTCCCTCAATGGTTTTACATCTATGGGTACCACCGATATCCTGTAAAACAGGTCTTCTCTGAATCTGCCCGATTCTACTTCCGACCTTATATCCTTATTTGTGGCAGCTATGAGTCTAACATCTACCTTATCAGGTAACGAACTGCCAACCCTTGGCACTTCCTGTTCCTGGATTACCCTTAACAGCTTGGCCTGGATGTTAAGACTGATATTGGAAATCTCGTCCAGCAATAAGGTCCCTTTATCTGCCATCTGGAAACGTCCCTCGCGCGACTGGGTAGCTCCGCTGAATGCCCCTTTGATATGACCGAAAAGTTCGCTTTCCATGAGATTCTCAACCAGTGAAGAACAGTCAACGGGGACAAACGGCTTGTCACTTCTCTTGCTGAGGTTTTGTATGGTGCGTGCCACAAGTTCTTTCCCTGTGCCGCTTTCTCCTGTAATAAGCA
>JAUXBI010000001.1 GCA_030619435.1 Syntrophaceae bacterium | reverse complement strand
CAAAATCCACCCGCGGATTTCCCGCTATTATAGTCGCCACGCTTCCGGGCATATCACCCAGGGGCTGGCGGTCGATGTGGCTGTAACCGAAATCGGCCGTCACCACCGTTCCTTTTCCCCTTCCCGACTCAATTATGAACTTTCCGTCAGTAGCTTTCGCGGCATGCGAGAGCATGGGAAGCCCCAGCCCTATCCTGCGCACATCCTTGGATGTGTAAAAGGGATCCAGCGCCTTTTCAGTTATATCCGGTTCCATGCCTTCGCCATCATCGGTGATCTCGATGCGCAGGATGTCTTTCTCTCTGTCCTCAGTGACGCTGATCTTTATAAGACTCGCACCCGCTCTCGTGGAATTCTCGACAATATCCAGAATATTCATGGAAAGTTCCAGCATGGATTACTCCCCGGTATACCGGCCCTCACGCTTTTCGAGGGCCATTCTCAGTTCGGAAAGAGACGGCTTTTCCATGAAAATTTTTGTGAATCCCTCTCCTATATCCCTTATACAATGGGCGTCGGATGATTCAATGAATGTATAGTCGCGCAGATCGGGATATTTCGCGCGCGCCTCTTTCAATCCTGTCCTGCGGGATATTTCGAGGGCGTCGAAGCGGATATCAGAGGGGATAAAACCCAACTGGCCCAAGACGCTGAAACTCTCCCGGTCAATGTGGGCGGCGATGGCTATTCCGCCAAAGTTGTGGACAGTTTCGACTGTATTCTGAAGAGAAATACCGGTGGAACCTATCAGCAGCCTGTCATTGAAGCCCTCTACCTCATCCGAGTCGTTTACGATTGCCTGACACCCGAATATTTCTTCCCTGTTGGTGCCGGAAAGGGAATCATATACGATTTCCTGAATCTGTAACAGATTATCGATGTTTTCAAAGAGCGCTATAACGTGAACTTCTTCCCTGCTTGTTATCTCCATTCCGGGAAAGACACGGATCGGTTTTCCCCGGGATGCCTCTATTACATACCGTACATTTTCAGACGCGTTATGATCGCATATTCCGATAACATCCAGCCCGCTGTCGAGCGATTTTTCGACCAGGGCATTGGGGTACATGTCCAGATCGGCGCAAGGAGAAAGACATGTATGTATGTGAAGATCGCACTTAAACCCCTTTAACATGAATACGCACCCAAGTATGCACCCAGAACCGGATAAACCACAGGTCCCGGTTTTGTCTTCCGACATGCCGGGTATGGCGCCAGGACCGTTACTCGTTTATCAAATTATATATCCTGCCGGCTGCCTCAAATCCGGAGAGTTCGGTTACCAGAAGAGGTATTCCCTCACGGGAGGCCTTTTCGAGAGTGTCCTTATCCGGTTCTTTTCCGAGAACAAGGATAATCCCCGCATGCTCTTTAAGCACACTTACCGCCACTATATTCTGGTGTGACTGGCAGGTAATCCACAGGTCATCCGTTTTGCTGTTCGCCATGACGTCGCTCAGAAGATCACCCACATATCCGCCTGACACCTCCCTGTCCAGCCCGTCCCCGCTGCACCTTACCATGAGGTTCAGCTTTTCTGCCAATAGAGTCAAGTTCATTGCATGTCACCTGTTGATTAGTATCTTGAGCAGGGTTCCTTTATTTACCTTGGATGAGATCTCGAACCCGTCGGAACAGTTCTTTATATTAAAAAGACCCATTCCGGCTCCGAATCCCATTTCTCTTATACGATCATCGGCAGTGGAATATCCCTGTCGCATGGCCTGTTCGATATCGGTTATGCCGGGTCCGCTGTCCTGTATCTTGATTGATATGTTGTTATCTGTCACGCGGACATTAATAGTTCCCTTCCAGGCATATGATATTATGTTCACTTCCGATTCGTAGGTTGCAATAGCGGTTCTTCTCAAGACGTCACCCGCTATACCAAGCTCCTTCAGTAACCTTTTTATTTCAACAGAGGCCTTGCCGGCATCATCAAAATTTTTACCCTCGACAGGGAAAGAAAATTCATATTTCCGATTCATAACGGAACAACACTTCCAGGGCCTTCGATCTTTCCCACACAACCTATTATCCCATTTGCGTACAATTTTCCCGATGTTTCAAAGAGGATGTATCTTGTTGAAAGAACAGGTATGTCCAGTTCCTCGGCCAGTCTGATCGTTTCATCAGGGGGAGTCTTCCCTCTGACTATAATGATTGCCGAATTATCCACGATGTTCGCGATCCTTACAATCTGTGGATTCGTAAGTCCTGTGATCATAATGCTTCCCGGTTTTGCAAAAGCGAGAACATCACTCATCAGATCCGCACTGAATGCGGTTTTCACTTCTGTGTCTAAATATTTTTCTCCTGTCAAGACCTTGGCATCCAATAAATTCGCTATCTCGCGAAGGGTCATTTCAGTTTACCTCTCCCGGTTTCCGGGTAGATACTAATTATCATTTTTATCTCTCAAACCTCAGATTTCTTCCCAGTTCTCCTTTTTTTGTCTATTCTTCTCTGGTCAACAAAAAATATTAAACTCTCTAACTCACAGGCCATATCAACATTAGAAATAAAAACATCATCGCTTGTTCTTAAAGCAATCGGTGCAAAATTTAAAATTCCTTTTATGCCTGCACCCATAAGCTTGTCCGCTACCTGCTGAGCCACATCAGGAAGCGTCGTAATTATTGCGATTTCTATGTCATTTGCTTTAATAACCTCAGCCAGATTTTCTACGCTGTGAATTTTGACCCCGTAAATTTTTTTGCCTATCTTGTTGCTGTCAATATCAAAGGCACAGGCAATTTTAAGATTAAATTTGGAAAAGCCTTCAAATGCTAAAAGAGCTCTTCCCAAACTTCCCACTCCGACTAAAGCTACTCTCCATCTCCTATCTATACCCAGGATAGATTCTAACTCACTTATTAGCCTCTCAATTTCATACCCTACCCCACGTTTACCAAATTCACCAAAATAGGAAAGATCTCTTCTGAATTGTTCGGGAGAAACATTTGAGCATTTTGATATCTCACCTGACGAGACAATCTCTACCTTACTTTCCTTGAATCTTCTTAAGTTTCTAAGGTAGAGACTCAGCCTTCTAATCGTTTCTGCAGAAAAACACTTTTTCTCGGTGCAGATTGTATGCCGTGACAACTTTTTCACTTTGTTCATCCTTTCACAAGCTCTAACAAACGAATAAATCCATGTCAAGTAAAAAAAGACCGTGCAACAAATTTACATTTTTTTCTTGACAATTCAAATTGCATCGCTTAAGGAGAGAATGACTTACGGTCATACTTTGACCTTTGTTTAGATATGGCGACTGGCAGTCAACATAAGAGCAGTTAAAATAAAGGTGGAAAGGGGGGCATGAAATTGGCGCTTGGGGAACGTAGGAAGAGAGAAAAGGAGCAGAGAAGGAGGATCATTCTCAGAGCTGCCAGAAAATTGTTCTTTAAGCGAGGGTACAAACCAGTCACTGTTTCAGATATCGCGAAAAAGGTTGAATTGAGCAAAGGGGCGATTTATCTCTATTTCAGCAGTAAGGAAGAGATATGTGCCCAGGTGCTGCTGGATGATATTGAGAGATTCCACGGCGAGGTGCTTCCAATATTCGAGACAGGGGCAGATGCATCAGAAATATTTATCGGATTTGCTCACATGTATGTGGACTTTTTCCTGAAAGACCGGGAACTGTTCAGGATGGTGATGAATTTCATGCTGCATGCCAATAATATGAACCTGTCAGATGATACAAATAAGAGGATTATCCTGGAAACAAACAGAGCAGTCTCCGTTACTGAGAATATATTTAAATACGGGATTGACAGGGGGGAGTTTATTCTCAGAAGAGAAGATGTAAGAACCATGAGAAATGCCTTCTGGGGGATGCTTAACGGGATAATATCACTTCACCTTTTTATAGGCAGAGAGTCAACCAGAGAAGATAGGATACGCTCCAATGTTAATAAGTGTTTGGGCATTTTTATAGAGGGTCTAAAAAAAACTGGATGAGGAGGTTGCAGGGTTATGGGAAATACATTGGTTAACATGAGGGACCAGAGGTTCATTTTGTTTGAGCAGCTGGGCATTGAGGACCTTTTCGCTGCCGAGAAGTATGAGGACTACTCGCAGGAAGTGGTTGACATGATGCTGACTGAGGCGGAGAAGATGGCTGTGGACGTCATTCTTCCTACCTACGATGTTGGCGACAGGGAAGGGGCTGTTTTTGCAGACGGGAAAGTTACCGTTCCATCCTGTATCCACGACGCTCTCAAGAAGTTTAACGAGGCGGGCTGGAACTGTGCACCTGCAACCCCGGAAGTTGGAGGACAGAACCTGCCGCTCTGTGTGTGGAGCGCCTGTCAGGAACTGTTTGGCGCGGCAAATTTCGCATTTATGATGTACCCGGGGCTGACGGGGGGGGCAGCCAAGCTGATCGCGGAATACGGTACGGAAGAACAGAAGAACACCTACATGTACAAGATGTTTTCTGGAGAATGGGGTGGCACCATGTGCCTGACAGAGCCGGGTGCGGGTAGTGATGTGGGAGCCACGAGGGCGATCGCGAAGAGACTGCCCGACGGAACCTTCAGTATAGAGGGTACAAAGTCCTTTATTTCTTCCGGTGACAGTGATCTTTATTCCAACATCATCCATCCGGTGCTTGCCAGGATAGAAGGAGATCCTCCGGGGACAGGCGGAATTTCCATCTTCATCGTTCCCAAGTTTAAGGTGAATGAAGATGGAAGCGCGGGTGAATCCAATGATGTCATCACGGGCGGTATTGAGCACAAGATGGGGATCAAGGCGTCCGTAACCGCTACTCTGAACTTTGGTGAAAACGGGAAATGTATCGGCTATCTCCTGGGTAAGGAACGCGCCGGCATGAAGATCATGTTCGAGATGATGAACGAGGCCAGGCTCGAAGTGGGAATGCAGGGTCTCGGACATGCGTCCGCATCTCTGGAACATGCCGTTCAGTATTCCAAAGAGAGGGTTCAGAGCAGACACATTATGGAGATGATGATTCCCGATGCGAAGGCGGTGTCCATTATCCAGCACCCGGATATCAGACGATCTCTCCTCTGGATGAAATCTCATGTGGAGGGCATGCGGGCGATGAACTATTTCGTCGGCTACTGCATCGATAAGGCGGAGGTCGTAACGGACAAGGCTGAAAAGGAAAAATGGGACGGGTTCATCGAAATCCTGACACCCGTTATCAAGGCATACTGCTCCGACAAGGCCTGTGAGATCTGCTCCCTCGGTATCGATGTATACGGTGGATATGGTTATATCCAGGAGTATCCGATGGAGCAGTATCTGAGAGACGCTAAGATTGCCTGTCTCTACGAAGGTACGAACTATATCCAGTCACTCGATTTTGTCGGAAGAAAGATGGGCCAGAACAGGGGTATGAATCTTATGAACCTGTTTGGGCTGATTGATGCCGACATTAAGAAGGCCAAGGAGAACGAGGAATTGAAAGGGTATGCAGAGCATCTTGAGAGCGGCTACAATGCCGCTGTCGGCATAGCGATGCAGTTTGCCGAGTGGGGCAAAAGTTCGAATGTATTGCTTCCCGTACTGAACGCGAGACCCTACCTTATGATAATGGGCGATCTTTTTGTCGGATGGCAGCTTATCCAGGGGGCGGTTATCGCTTCTGAGAAACTGGATGCCCTGTATGCCGAAGTTGGCGCGGAAGATTCCCTGGCAAAACAGCGCGCTCTTGCGCGTGAGAATGCGGATGCCGCGTTCTATCAGGGAAAAATTGCATCGGCGAAGTACTTTGCATGTAACGTACTTCCCACGATTGAGGGAAGGTGCAAATGTATTACACTGGCGGATAAGACCCCCATCGAGATGCTGGAGGATTCTTTTGCGGTTTAAGACATAATGAACGTGAATCAAGGCGCTTGTTTTATGCCTAATAAAGGAGGACTAACATGTCGTATAAAATTAAGAAAGCCGCCATTATAGGGGCAGGGGTCATGGGCGCTACAATAGCGGCTCACCTTGCAAATGCGGGGATTGAGAGTGTGATGCTTGACATCGTACCTCCCTTTGATCCAAGCGAAGCGGATCTGAAAAAGGGTCTTACGAAGGAAAGTAAGGCGTGGCGGAACAGTTTCGCGATAAACGGGTTGAACGGCACGGTAAAATCAAGACCGGCGAGCTTCTATTCCAAAAAATTCGCGTCGATGATCACGATAGGCAATCTTGAGGATGACCTTGATCTCTTGAAGGATGTTGATTTTCTTCTCGAAGTAGTTGTCGAGAACATAAAAATCAAGCAGGACCTCTTCGCGAAAGTGTTAAAGATCACAAAACCGGACTGTATCATTGCCACCAATACCTCTGGTATTCCGATTAAAGAGATCTCGTCAAATATGAGTGAGAAAGACAAAGAACGTTTTCTCGGTGTTCACTTTTTTAATCCACCCCGGTACATGAAGCTCGTTGAGCTTATACCTGACGAAACGACAAAGAAGGAAATCGTTGATTACATGACGTATTTTCTCGAAGATGTTGTCGGTAAGGGTGTTGTTGTCTGTAAAGACGTTCCCAACTTTATAGCAAATCGTATCGGCGTCTTTGACATATCAAACGCGGTTAAAACCATGATTGATAAGGGGCTCACGATACCGGAACTGGATGCCATTATTGCCAAGGTTCTCGGCAGACCCGGCTCAGCGATATGTGGAACGATCGATCTGGTCGGCATAGATACGGGTTATCATGTCATGAAAAATCTCGTTGAAGCGGTGCCGGACGATGAGATGATAGACACCTTTAAGCCACCTGAGTTCATGGACAAGATGGTGAAGAATAAGTGGCTTGGCAACAAGACCAGAGGTGGTTTCTACAAGAAGACGAAGGATGAGAAGGGCAAAAGAGTCAAACTTGCTCTTGATTATAAAAAGATGGAATATGTTCCCTTCAAGAAACCCAAATATGAATCGGTCAAAGAGGCGGGCAAGACAGAGGGTGGTTTTGATGACAAACTGAAGTCACTTTTCTATTCCGAGAAGGACATCGCCGGTGAAGTCGTAAGAGGATATCTCTGCAGGAACTTCATATATTCGGCAAACCGTATCCCCGAGATATGCGATACTGTCTATCAGGTGGACAACACCATGAAGTGGGGCTACAACCACAGGAAGGGCCCCTTCGAAACATGGGATGCCGTTGGTATTAAGGAATCCGTAGAGGTGATGAAGAAGCTGAAGATGAAGATTCCCAAGAAAATCACCGAAATGTTGAAAAAGGGATGTGAGACCTTCTACACAAAGAAGGAAGACGGCAAATATTACTACGACTTCGACAAGAAGGATTATGTGAAGATGGAAGATAATCCCAAAATTATCCTCCTGCCGGATCTTAAAGCGAAGAACAAGGTAATCAAGAAAAATGTTGGCGCTTCTCTCGTGGACATAGGCGACGGCGTGGCCTGTCTTGAGTTCAATACCAAGATGAACGCGATCGATGGCGACATCATAAGCATGATGTACGACAGCTGTGATATCGTGGAAAAGGATTTCGCGGGTATGGTGGTTGCGAATCATGGCACGAACTTCTCTGTGGGTGCCAACATTTTCCAGGTGCTTATAGCGGTTCAGAATGCCGAATGGGATATACTTGACAAACTGATTTATGAGCTTCAGTACGCCAACATGAGAATGAAATATCTGGAAAAACCGGTCGTAACCGCTCCGGCGGGTATGGCTCTGGGTGGCGGTTGCGAGATATCCATCCATGGTCAGAGATGCCAGCCCTGCGGCGAAACCTATATGGGCCTGGTTGAAGTGGGTGTTGGTGTAATCCCTGCGGGCGGTGGTTGTAAGGAGTTGATGGTGCGCTGTACGGAGGGTCTGCCGGAGGGTACTGCTGAGGTTTTGAACATGCAGCCCATCTATGAAAAGGTTTTGATGAATATAGGACAGGCCAAGGTGGCTACCAGTGCGGTAGAGGCGATGGAACTGGGTTACATCAGAAAAACGGAGAATGTAAGTCTGAGTCGCGATCATCAGATTTGGGATGCCAAGGAACTTGTTCTGGGAATGGCAAAAACTCACAAGAAGAAAAAACCGGACATGATTCCGGTTATGGGTGAGAGTCTGATGGGTATAGCGCATGCCGTTCTGTACAATATGAAACATGGAAATTACATGTCCGATTATGACGAGCATGTCACGATGAAACTCGCATGGGTACTTTCCGGTGGTCAGTGTATGGAAGGTACATTCGTCACAGAGGATGCGATACTTGATCGAGAGAGAGAAGCTTTCCTCAGCCTGGCCGGTGAGCAGAAGACACAGGATCGTATCATGCATATGCTTACAAAGGGCAGACCGCTTCGTAACTAATTAACATGCTTAGCCGTGCAGCCTCGCTGTTGCGAGCCTGTACGGCATTAGACAATAAGGAGGATTATCATGCGTGAAGCTGTTATTGTTGAAACAGTAAGAAGCCCGGGAGGGCGTTACAAGAGGGGAGGACTTGCCCAGACCAGAGGAGATGAGATAGGAATTCAGGTTCTGAAGGGATTGATGGAGAAGGTTCCACAGGTCAAACACGAAGATGTTGATGATGTGATTTGTGGTTGCTCATTTCCCGAAGGCGAACAGGGCATGAATCTCGGCAGGGTTATAGCGCTTGGCGCCGAATTTCCCGTAACCACTTCGGGGATGACCGTCAACCGTTTTTGTTCTTCCGGTCTGCAGGCGATCGCCGACGCAACGGCTAAAATCGGAGCAGGATGGTCTGATATAATCATAGCCGGTGGTTGCGAAAGCATGTCACATATACCGATGGGCGGCTGGATATTCCGCCCTCATCCCGACTGGGGAGATCTTCCGATGACCTATGTGTCGATGGGAGTTACCGCGGAGAACGTGGCTGCTGATTATGGAATTACACGTGAAGATCAGGACAAAATGGGTCTAGAGAGCAACCGAAGGGCGCATGAGGCGACCAAGAAGGGATTGTGGAAGGACCAGATAATACCTATTGATGCCTGGAAATACCAGAAAGACAGGGATGGCCAGTGGGTCAAGAAAACAGCCGTGTTCGATATGGACGACGGTGTGAGATGGCCTGTCACACTGGAAAATATGGCAAAGCTGAAACCCCCCTTCAAACAGGGCGGCTCGGTGACCGCGGCAAATTCGTCGCAGATGACGGATGGCGCGGCCTTCACGATGATCATGTCCGCGGAAAAAGCGGATGAACTCGGGTTGAACCCGATTGCCAAGCTGACCCACTATGCCGTAGTGGGCAACAAACCGGAAGAAATGGGTGTCGGCCCCCTTTACGCTATCCCTAAGGTCCTCAAACTTGCCGGACTCAAGATCAAAGATATAGATCTCTTTGAGATCAATGAGGCCTTTGCGGCACAGGCTATCTACTGTTGCAGGGAGCTTGGCATAGAGAAACGTTACTGGAAGGGTGAGGTCAACCCGAACGGAGGTGCCATTGCCATAGGTCATCCTTTGGGGTGCACCGGAGCAAAGCTATCATGCCAGTTGCTGCACGAGATGAAGAGACGTAAAGTAAAGAGGGGAATTGTCTCCATGTGTATCGGTGGCGGTATGGGAGCTGCCGGCATATATGAGATGCTGTAGATACAAAGATTGTATTTAATCTGTGAAAAAGCCATGGTACTTGTGACCATGGCTTTTTTGCTTTATAATAGGGATCATCTTCCGATTAGTTGTAGTTACCAGAAGGGTTCAAGGATTCAAGGGTTCCAGGATTCGAGTGAAAGGAACAAAAATTAGAATGGAGTAATGACGATGAAGATTGGCGCAGTCCAGTTCGAACCGCTGTTTGGCGAGGTTGACAAAAATCTGGGACTGGCCCGGAGCCTGATCATGAAATCTGATGCAGACCTCCTGGTACTTCCGGAGTTGTTCAATACCGGGTATGTGTTCACATCAAAGGAGGAGGCGATCTCCCTTTCCGAAGAGATACCCCATGGCAAGACAACGCGGATGTTGTGTGATGTGGCTAAAAAGGAGGGCATTTTTATTGCGGGAGGTATTGCCGAGAAGAGCGGAAACAGGATATTCAACTCGGCTGTTCTTGTTTCCCCCGACGGTTATATCGGAAGATACAGGAAGGTACACCTCTTCCTTGAGGAAAAGCTCTGGTTTGATCCCGGGGATGAGGGATTCAGGGTTTATGACACGGGCGTGTGCAAAGTGGGAATAATGATATGCTTCGACTGGTTTTTCCCGGAATCGATGCGCGTGCTGTCGCTTATGGGTGCCGATATAATCTGTCATCCAGCGAATCTGGTGATGCCCTTCTGCCAGGATGCAATGAAGACGAGGTGCCTTGAAAACCATGTTTTTGCAATAACAGCGAACAGAACCGGAACTGAAAGCAGGGAAGGAAAATCACTCCATTTTACCGGTGGAAGTCAGATAACTGGACCTGATGGCGGGGTTCTCTGTCGTGCCGGTGAAGATTCGGAAGAGACAGGGGTAGCGGAAATCGATGTGAAGGCAGCTCGTGATAAGAAAGTCAACTTCTACAACAATCTCTTTGCCGACAGAAGACCCGGTTGCTATGGCGAGCTTGTCGTTAAATCGTTGTGATGATATAGTCTTCACCATAACAGCAAAAAATTGAACAAGGAGTATCAACCGGAATGATGAGATTAAAGACAAGCATTTTCCTCACTTTTGGCATTTTTGTTTGTATTGCCTGCTCCTCCGTAAATTATTTTCACCAGGGCGATTTCAGGGATGACCTGTATATCCTGGCAGAATCCCACGGGGGCGGTGACCCGGTCAAAGCCCGCAAGATGATCGAAGAAATCATATTGGTTATAAATAACAGACATGAATATCCCCGGATCCGCATTACCAATCCTCTTGACGGCGCCCTTTTCCCCATCGACATTGCATCACCGGCAATAAAATGGAAAGACGCAGATTCCGGTACATCACTGTGGTTGGCAAGGATTACCTTCAAGGGAGAGGAACAGACTGTCAACTATCTCACCAGTGAAACGTCATGGACCCCGGATCGAAAGACCTGGGAATTGATCAAGGAACATTCTCTCAACGGAAGAGCGGTTCTTTCGGTCTTTGGAATAGATACGGAAGATGGCATCACAATTGCCGGCAGGGGACGGGTTTCCTTTGCCACCTCTGGTGATTCCGTGGGCGCGCCCATCATGTATCTGCAGATGCCTCTTCCCTTTGCTTTTGCCAATAGACACCCCGATCTATTCCGGTGGTTGCTGGCGGACCTTTCGTCCTGCGAAAAGCCTCCGGTGGTGCTTGAGAATATGCCTGTATGTGGAAACTGTCATTCCTTTTCCCGGGACGGTAAAGTAATGGGCATGGATATAGACTATAGGGGAGACAAAGGGGGTTACCTGCTGGCACATATGGAAAAAACCATGAATGTGGCCCCCGAGGATATTATCAGCTGGAACGATTTAAAAGGATCAGATAATTCAACCGTAACTTTTGGATTTTTTCCCAAGGTATCGCCCGATGGAAAGTATGTCATCGCCACGGTAAAAGAGAAGTCTTTTTTTATCAGGCTTAACGATCCGGCTTTTTCACAATTTTTTTTTCTCGCCGCAGGGGTACTCTCCTATTATTTGCCGTCAGATAATACATTTCATTTTCTTGCCGGCGCCGATGATCCTGCCTTTGTTCAGACCTGTCCCGGCTGGAGCCATGACGGAAAGTATATCGCGTTCTCCCGGACACGCGTCAATAATAATCTCGTAGAGCTGGTGGTAAAGAAGGCCCTTCGCCATGTCGATCATGACACACCCCTTTCGGTACTGAATGAAAAATATCAGATACAGTATGATCTGTACCGTGTTCCCTTCAACAACGGCAAAGGGGGCATCTCCGAACCGATTACCGGGGCGAGCGGGAATGGTATGAGTAACTATTTCCCCCGTTATTCGCCGGACGGAAAATGGATAGTGTTTTGCAAGAGTAAGAATGGATTGGCCCTGCAGCCTGACAGCCGCCTCTATATCATTCCCGCCGAGGGCGGCACCGCCAGAGAACTCACAGCTAATCGCCATGTCATGAACTCCTGGCACAGCTGGTCACCCAACGGACGGTGGCTTGTCTTTTCATCGAAGGAGACAGGCCCCTTTACCGTATTTTACCTCTGCCATATTGATGAAGAAGGGAACCACAGCGTGCCGGTGTTACTGTCCGGATTACAGGAGCGTAACTTTACCAACATGATGCCTGAGTTTTGGAATATAAAGCCGGAAGCGTTAAAGCAGATCCGTATCGGGAAATTCTAACAAAAGAGCTCCCCTTCGAAAATACCAGAGGGAGGAGCTTTCATATTATTACCATTACCGGCCCGCTAATCGGTGTAGCTATTAAGCACCGCCATTACTGCATCGGAAGAACCCTTCAGAGAGAAAGTATCCGCTACAACCTTGGATTGCGTGGAATATGTCACTTTCACCCGGGCGCCCTTCCTCAACTGCGTAAGGAGCTTTTCATCAAAAGGCGCCTGAGTGCCGGCATAAAGGCGGTAATGAACAACATTTCCCAGATGGCGGTACCTTGTCAGATCGGTTCCCTCTGGTCCGACAAGATACTGCTGGAGATTGATCGGGCTTGAGTTTCCAACACGCAATTCAAGGGGAACATCCGTAACCATCCGTTTCGCCGGGAAAAAGGAGAGCCACAAAGCGCCTCTCTTTGAATCAACCGACATCACGAGAAGGCTGCCGCGGGAGTTGATCGTATAGATATACGGTATTACCGGTCCCCCTTCGGATTTTTTTTCTTTTTTGTTCAGTATACCGGATAAACCTTTAAATGTACCAATGAAGCTCGATACTTCAGGGTATTTTACAACGGCCGACTTCCATCGATTTTTGACCTTCGGGTCTATAGGGGCAATGGCATCTTCAAATGGAAGCAGTAATGACAAATCAGGGCGGCTTTGTGCCTCTCTGAGCGTCTCACTGTCAAAGGTTCCGAACATGGCCACCTGCCGCTCAATGCGCCGAATCGGGGACTGCTCCTCGCCGGGTTTGTAACACAGCTTGAAATAGAGGGGTTTTTCATCAATGAGTTTAAAGGTGCCGGGCAGTACGGCAACGCGCCAGCCATCGTAATCATAGTAGCGGGATGCGTCGGAATAGCCTCGGGCTTTGGTCTTTGTATCATCGACCATGAATTTAATGCTCGCTGTCGGCGATATCCGGTCCAGGACAAAAGCAAAAATGTAATACATATTGTCACCCCCGGGAAGCCTTTTTGGCTTTCCCATAGGGATGGCGTTTTTCGCTGCAAATCGATATAATTTCTCAAAGGAACTGAAGATTTTCCGTGTGTTTTTTGGCATTTTCTTTGCCGGCACTGTAAACGCGATTACTTCCGGAGAATCCTGGGAAGCCGGGAAGATGGACATTATTCCGCACCGGGATATCGTAGCTCCCTTTCGCCTGATACGGTATGTTGCATCGTACAAGAGAATCATACGGCGCCCTATAACATCCTGAAAATCGAGAGAGCCGGAAAGTGTCATCGACTTATGAAATTTTGTGGATTGGCCATATTGAAGAATCTTATGGTGAGCAAGAAAAAAGGTGGGAGGGACAAGTTCCTTGCAAGACTGCTCTATAGACTGCTCCAGCCTGACACCGGAAATCTTCTCGGGGTTTTTGCCGTAGGCGGACACACCGACAGCAGCCGAAACCAGTTTGATGTCTGCCGGAATCGACTGGTTGGGAAGATAGGTCGTTCTGGTATCTGTTGTATCAGAAGAACTTCCGGAACCGAGTCCTGTCAACGTTTGTATCTGTTTTTTACATCCGGTCAGAGAAAACAGGAGGAGGCTTATCATTACTGCTATGCATATATAAAGGATATAATTATTTCTTTTCATTGTATTACCTCTGTATTTAATCATGCGTCTATGGGAGGCATGGATGTATGTCCGATATTTGTATTTCTACCCTTCGTAACCCCCCCATGGATCTGATCGCCGACCCCCTTACCACCCGTTCTGGCCTTCTCGATGAGATCGATTGTTCCCAAGCCTGGAGTCAGGTCGACGGCCGTATCAATGGCCCCTTTTGCCAGGCCACTGGTCAATCCATCTGTGGCTGCATCGGTCTGGCTCTTGCCTTTATCAATACCATCGCCATAGGTTTCGGCACCCTGCATCAGCGCGCCTCCTACCAGAGCTGCCCCACCGCAGACCACCGCCACAACCCCCAGGGCTGCAACGGTTCCCGCAGCGCCTACTGCAGCGCCAGGGACTGCTGCAAGGACTCCGGCAGTCGCTCCGGCGACAGCGAGGCCTTTAACTGCCACTTTCCCGGCAATTACTGCACCCTCACCCACGGTCGCCAGGGCATCGTATACGTGCCCCTTTGCTCTGTGCAAGAAACCTGAATTCATCTCATTCTCCTGTGTTGCCCGTCTGACATCTGAGTCAGGAAAGACTGTCGTTGAGTCGGCAACACCAGGATTTGTATAAGAATCGGGGATATCAAATTCCATATTCTCGGGCGGCGTAAAGGTAAGGGGTGGTCCACCAACACCGATGTCTGCAGACGATGTAAACGAGTCATCCCCGTCTCCATCTCCATCGCCTCCATAGGCAAAGATCTGAACCGGCAATAATACCAGACATGCCACAAGAACCATCGATATTAACTTATTTCCCATATGGTATTCCTCCTGAAAGCGGGACTTGCTGAATTTTGAAAAGGTAGAAAACCGGCGTGTGGTAACATTTTAATGAATTGTTGTCAAATCTTATTTATGTTATTGTCAGTAGCAAGCAAACTACCCAATTTACAATGGGCCGCTAGGAGGTGGCCAATGAGAGGATAGATTACTTGCTACTGATATTTTCCGGTTTTTTTCTTGACATCCAACGACTTTGTTTTTACAGTCATTACGGTTTTTTATGAGGAGGTGTCTATGAAAAGGAACAGATTTAAATCAATATTGATTGCATTTGTTGTTTTCCTGTTTGCAGGTTGTGCCGGGCAGCAGGTAAGGACGGATATGTCCCAGTTTACACCTGTCTCACTGGAACAGAGAGGTTATGACTTGAAAGTGGATAACTTTCTGGTGATCCTGGACACTTCCGGGTCAATGGGTGAAGACTATAACGGTGTCAGTAAGTTTGACCAGGAGAAAGAAGTGATAAACCGCATGAATCAAACAATTGCGAGCCTTAATGTAAAAGGGGCACTGAGAGCGTTCGGACAGGGCAAAGACACAACTTTGCTCTACGGACTTACGGATTATACGGCTTCGGGCTTCAAAGAGGGGCTTGACAAAGCTACCCATGCCGATGGCAACAGTCCGCTTGATGCCGCTATCAATGGTGCAGGGAATGACCTTCAATCGGTATCTGCTGGTACCATTGCGTTGATCATTTTCAGTGACGCAAAAGAACTGGATAAAGCTCTCGTAATAGCCTCGGCACAAAAGATAAAGGAAGCCTTTGGTGACAGGATTTGTATTTACACCGTGCTGATTGGAGGTGATGAAGCCGGTGGAAAACTTATGAGGGAACTCTCTGAAATAGGTTCATGTGGATTCGCGACCGATGCGGACAGCATTTTTGGTGCTCAGGATATGGCCGATTTTTCCAGGAAAGTATTTTTTGGCGGCCCGGCAAGCCCAACAAGTTCACCAGGTTGGGTTTTAGCTGGTGTCGAATTTGAGTTCGACAGTTTTTCTATTAGCCCTAATTTTTACTCCATTCTTAACGAGTCAGTGAAGATTCTAAAGGACAATCTCTCTGCGAATGTTCGTCTTGAAGGACATACAGATAATATTGGTAGTGAAGCCTACAATCAAAAACTCTCCGAAAACCGGGCAAAAGCTGTCATGAATTACTTTATCGAAAAGGGCATCGACGCTGATCGCTTTTCCACGATTGGTTACGGATATACAAGGCCGATTGCCAGCAATGAAACATCTACCGGCAGAGACAGGAATCGCCGGGTAGAGTTGATTACAATTAAATAGCGTTGACGGACAATCTTGATTTTTTACGAGTGCATAAAGATTAGGGTATAAAATTTGTCAGTTAAGCACTAGTCACGATCTTGGAGAAATCGGCGATTCTGTGAAATAGCTTTGATATATCTTCCAGGAGAGACAACCTATTAAGTCTTATCTTTTCATCCTCTGTCATGACCATGACTTCATTAAAGAAGGTATCGACAGGTTTTCGGAGACCTGCCATTTTGGACAGGGCTTCGCTGTATCTGCCCTCGTCTATGCACCCATTTGCCGTCTCCCTTATATCGATAAATACG
Source organism: Syntrophaceae bacterium (assembly GCA_030619435.1). Classification (GTDB taxonomy): domain Bacteria; phylum Desulfobacterota; class Syntrophia; order Syntrophales; family UBA2210; genus UBA2210. The sequence continues at coordinate 3,842 of JAUXBI010000001.1, read as the reverse complement.
TGATAGAGGTTGTTTTCAGCGTTTGAGTCAAAGATAGATGGATCAATGAACCCACCCTCAAAATCCTTGAGGATATTCACGACGCGTTTGAAGGCAACTGCCAGCGGCTCGAAATCGGGGTGTTTCTTGAATGCCTCCATAGCCTCTACTCTTTTCAGGGACTGGACGATGTCGGATACACCCTCTGAAAGTACGGAGTCAACTACGTCATATGCATACCCCTGGGATATCAACTGGTTTTCGAATCTTCCCTTCAAAAAATTCATGACATCCGATTTTGTCTCTTCCCGTGTTTTCTTCAGCTTTCCGGCAAAGATCGAAATGCTTTTGTCCACCAGTTCGTCAAGCTCAAAGCGATAGTCCTTGTTTATGATGATATTGATGATACCGAGGGCCTGCCGTCTGAGGGCAAATGGGTCGGCCGTGCCCGTGGGGACAAGATTTATGCCGAAAAATCCCACAATCGTATCCATCTTATCGGCTATGCTGACGATGGAGCCTTCGTCTGTTTCCGGGAGATCGCCTCCGGCGGAAACAGGCAGGTAATGTTCATAAATCGCCTTTGCCACAATGGGGTCTTCGCCCTGTATCAGGGCATACTCTCTCCCCATCACTCCCTGGAGTTCGGCGAATTCACATACCATCTGGGTTTCAAGATCGGCCTTGCAGAGCAGGGCAACCCGATCGACCGATTGTTCGACTTGTGGTCTCACTTTTTGTGTGATGTATGACGCCAGATTTTTAAACCGCATGACCTTTTCATAAGAGGTGCCCAGGAGGCTGTGAAACACGACGTCTTTCAGATCTTCCAGCCGGTCTTCAAGTGGGATTTTCCGATCCTCTTCAAAAAAGAACCGGGCGTCGGCGAGCCGCGCCCTTATAACCTTTTCATTCCCGCGTGTCACCACCGAAGGATCTCTGGCCAGTGTATTGTTGATAGTGATGAAATATGGAAGCAGGTCTCCATGTTCGTCGACAACGGGGAAGTATTTCTGGTGTTTCATCATGGTGGTGGTGAGGACCTCTTTGGGAAGCGCGAGATATTCTCTGTCGAAACTTCCGCGTACCACGGATGGATATTCGACGAGAAAGCTTACTTCTTCCAGGAGGCTCTCATTTTCAAGGACAAACCCTGAGACATCTTTGGCGGCTTTTTCCGATTCGTCCAGTATGATATTTTTCCTTTCTCCGGAATCCACCATGACGAAGCGTTCTTTTATCTTTTCAAGATAGTCTTCAAGGTTATTGACATCAAATGGCTCCGGGGCCATGAATCTGTGGCCGCGGCTTGTATTTCCGCTGGTTATGTTTTCTATCGAGAATGGAACGATCTTATCCCCGAAGAGGGCCAGTATCCAGTGAATCGGTCTCGCGAAACGTATATCCAGATCCATCCAGCGCATCGATTTTCGGAATGGAATGGAGAGGATAAATTGCGGCAGGAGATCCGACAGAATGGTCTTTGTGTCTTCACCGGTGATTTTCTTCCGTGAGCAGATCTGCTCTCCCTTCGGAGTTTCTATTATTTCCAGCTCGGAGACATCTATTCCCTGTCCTCTGGCGAATCCGATTGCCGCCTTTGTGGGTTTGCCCTCTTCGTCGAATGCCACTTTCGTCGAAGGCCCCATCTTTTCCAGGAGCTGGTCCTCCTGTCTTTCGTTCACATCCTCCACTGACAGGATAAGCCTCCTCGGTGTACCCATGGTTTTTATAAGACCATGGCCGATACGCTTTTCGGAAAACTCTCTTGTTATGATTCTCTCCATATCCTTCAGCGCTTTCGGCATGAAGGCGGCGGGGATCTCTTCTGTTCCTATTTCCAGCAATAATTCTTTGGCCATGAGAAAAATTAACTCCTGTTGAACTTTCCGGTAAGGGGATATCCCATATCTTCCCTCTGTTTAGAGTATCCTTCGGCGCTGAGACGTGCAAGATTTCGCACTCTTCCGATATAACTTGTGCGCTCATTCACGCTTATGGCGCCCCGTGCGTCCAGTATGTTGAATACATGCGAACACTTAAGGCAATAATCGTATGTGGGAAGAACGAGGGCCTTCTCCGCGGTTTTTATTGATTCCGTCTCGTACATATCGAAGAGATTTCTCAGCATGCCGGTGTCGGCTTCTTCGAACTGGTAAGTGGAGAATTCGACTTCGCTTTTGTGGTGAACGTCTCCATATTTTATCCCATGCCCCCATTCAAGGTCGTATACATTATCGATTTCCTGAAGATACATGGCGATTCGCTCTATGCCGTATGTTATTTCGACGGATATTGGGTGAAGGTCTATTCCGCCTACCTGCTGGAAGTATGTGAACTGTGTAATCTCCATTCCATCAAGCCAGACCTCCCAGCCTAGTCCCCAGGCGCCGAGAGTTGGAGATTCCCAGTCATCCTCCACAAATCTTATATCGTGGTCGAGGGGATCTATGCCGAAGCTCTTCAGAGAGTCAAGATAAAGATCCTGAATATTGAGCGGAGATGGTTTCATTATTACCTGATACTGGTAATAATGCTGGAGCCTGTTCGGATTTTCCCCGTACCTGCCGTCCGTCGGTCTGCGTGACGGTTCTACATATGCGACATTCCATGGCTCAGGACCGAGTGTCCTTAGAAAGGTTGCCGGGTTGAATGTGCCAGCGCCCACTTCTATATCATAGGGTTGTTGTACGATGCACCCCTGATCGGCCCAGTATTTTTCCAGGGCGAATATCAATTCCTGAAAGGTCACGTTTACCTCCTTGGAGTTTGTTGTAGTTGTGCTTAAATGCGGGGAAAAGCTATCATTAAGGAGGGATAACTGTCAAGAAACAAAGTAGCAAAGGTACAGAGAAAAGATGTTGATTTTGTGCCTTCGGCAACACCGGACTACATCATTTTTCTGATTTCATCCAGCACCCTCAGAGACTTTAGTTCTCTTCCGAGAATGTGGCGTATGAAATGTCTGAGGATATACCGGCTTTCTTTAAGGGAGTTTCCTGACAATACCAGTCTGTGTATCCGGTTTGTTTCTGTTTGTTTTCCCATGAGAAGTGTCTTGATAGTCCCGGAGGACACCGGTATACAGCTCTGATCACCCTGGCCGCACAGCGAGCACCGTATGCCTCCCTTTGCTGCATCGAAGCCTGCGGTCTTGATTTTATCAAAAGGTGTGTTGCAGATTACACACCTTTCAAGCACAGGTTCATATCCTGAAAGTCTGAGCAGACGCAACTCGAAAAATCTCGTTGTCTCTTCCAAGCTGTTTCCCGTCTCCAGAAGCTCCAGAAAGTCGTCCAGAAGTTGAAAAATGCCGGCGCTTTTCTTGCCTTCCGCAGTGAAATGGTCCACGAGATCGATCATGTATGACGCAGTCATGGTTTTTTCCAGATCAGACCTGATCCCCGGGTAATGGTTAATTACATCACAGTTTTCTATGATAGCCAGACCACCTTCACCCCTTCGGGAGAAGAGCAGTATGGAATGAGAGAATGGCTCGATGGCGTTGGAAAATCTTTTTCTGCTTCGTCTGGCCCCTTTGGCAATCCCCCTGAGTTTGCCGAATTCCCTGGTAAAGAACGTAACAATGCGATCAGATTCTCCATAGTTGATGAAACGAAGGACGAAAGCCTGCGTCTTGAAGGACGGTTTTTTCATGTCAGTAATTTCAGGAATATAGTTGCAAGACCCAGGAAGGAAAAGAACCCGAATGCATCTGTAAAGGCTGTTACAAAGATATGGGAGCCCAGAGCGGGATCAGCCTTCAGCCACTTCAGGCTCAAAGGGACCAATGTTCCTATCAGTGTACCCACGAACACATTGATTATCATGGCAAGACCAAGTACCAGCCCCAGTACAGGCAT
>JAUXBI010000146.1 GCA_030619435.1 Syntrophaceae bacterium | reverse complement strand
CCCTCCGCAGGGGCTTTTTCTCAGGGAGGTCAGATACTGATGAAGATACTGGTGCTGGGACATAAGGGTATGCTCGGGACCGACCTTGTGACAACTCTTGGCGGAGTGCATGATGTAGTCGGAAAAGATGTTGAAGATTTTGATATTGCGTCTGTCTCCGATTGCAGAGGTGTGGTTAAAGAATCCGGCGCGGATGTGGTTATAAATGCGGCCGCCTATACGAATGTAGATGGCTGCGAAACGGATGAAAACAGATGTTTTTCCGTGAATGCCGATGGAGTGAAAAATGTGGCTCTGGCCTGCAGAGGGACAGACATCAAACTGATCCACTTCAGCACCGATTATGTGTTTGATGGTACGAAAGCCGTTCCCTATGTGGAAGAGGATGCATGTAATCCCATCAACGCCTATGGGAGATCCAAACTGAGGGGGGAAGAGTATCTCAGCGAATTCTCCGATAATTACATATTGTTGAGAACATCCTGGCTTTATGGAAAGAATGGAAGGAATTTTGTCGGGGCAATAGTGGAAAGGGCGGAGAAGACAGGACAACTGGAGGTGGTTGATGACCAGACAGGCTCTCCCACCTGTACAATAGATCTGGCAGCGGCAGTGAGCGTGCTTGTTGAGGGTGATTACAGGGGCGTTTTTCATGTAACGAACAGGGGAACATGCAGCTGGTATCAGTTTGCCCTGAAGATACTGGAATACAAAGGCTTGGAGAATGTCAGTATTGTTCCGATAAAATCTGCAAAGCTTGGCAGGGGTGCGCCCCGTCCAGAATATTCGGTTCTCAGTTGCAGAAAATTCGCCGATGCCACACACAGGACAATGAGATTCTGGCAGATAGCGCTGAAGGATTATATGACCAGCGCATAATCTGAGGAGAATTGACGGATGGCCACCACAGACAGAGACAACCTCCGGAAAGTGTATCCGATTTTGAACACAGGTTTCGCCAGGGCCTACCTTGTCGAAGGCAGTGAAGGGCTTATGGCGGTTGATGTAGGAAGTCCCGGATGCGCGAAAGATATAGCCGGGTACATAACCCGTGTGCTGGGCCGGACTTTGGATGATCTGAAATATATAACAGCTACGCATTTTCATATAGATCACATAGGTGGAATCGGCCACCTGCTTGATATGTGTCCGCCACGAACGAGGGTGCTTTTCCATTACATGGTGAAAGATTACATAACGGGAAGAAAAAAAATATCCCTGATAAGAAACTGGTTTGTGGGGCTTCCCCCCGCGACAATGGTTAGCGCCCGCTATCTCAGGAGATTTTCACACCTTGCTGTTGAAAGCCTGACGGGGATTCCCATCCCGGGGCTGAGAAATATCATGAGACTTCCCTTCAGCCACGACAGGATCGATTATTTTGGAGGCGAAGGAAAGAAAATATATTCTCTCGACGATTCAGGCTTTGAAGAATGGGAGGCAATAGAAACGCCCGGCCATACGGAAGACTCTGTGTGCTTCTTTAACAGGACAACAGGAGAACTGATATCGGGGGATCTGATCATAAATATTTCCAAAGGTGGAAGGGGAGAGCTGAACAGGTTTCACTGGAGCAGGAATGTCATAAAAGAATCCTGCGATTATCTGCGCGGCACAATAAAACCCTTGGTTATCTATCCCGGTCATGGTGAGGTGATAGCCGGGGACACTGATATCCTCTCGAAAGTCAAGGCTTTTTAGAGAGCGACGAGGAGCTTGTGGTGCAGGGAAAAATAGTTGTTATGTCTGAAGAGCTGTCCAACAGGATAGCCGCGGGTGAGGTGATTGAAAGGCCCGCTTCCATAGTAAAGGAGCTTGTCGAAAATTCTCTTGATGCCGGCGCGACGGACATACTTGTTGAACTTGAAGGTGGAGGGAAGCGTTCTGTAAAGGTTGTGGATAACGGCAGGGGGATCGACAGGAATGACGTGGCTCTGGCCTTTGAGAGACACGCCACGAGCAAGATATATACATTTGAAGATATCCATGAGATAGAATCTTTCGGGTTTCGCGGCGAGGCCATCGCGAGTATAGCTTCCATATCCAGGATTGAGCTGCTGACAAGAAGGGAAGACTCTCTGTCAGGTACACGGGCGATGGTAAGGGGGGGCAGAATCGGAGAGATTATTGATGCCGGTTGCCCTGTCGGCACATCGGTATCTGTCAGTGATATCTTTTATTCCACACCGGCCCGAATGAAGTTCATGAAGGGGGATTCCACCGAACAGGCCCATTGTATAGACGCCATAACGAGATTGGCGCTTTCCAACCCGAAAGTGAAAATAAGGGTCGTCGCAAAAGGCAAAACTATCCTTAATGTTCCCAAAACAAAAAATCTGTCAGACAGAATCGCTCTTGTGTTTGGCGAAGACTTTGGGAGACACACACTTGAAGTTGAAGGACAGAGGGGAGATGCAACCATTCGAGGGATCATCTCCATGCCCGACCGCACAAGGGCAAACACGAAGGGGCAGTTCTATTTTATCAACAACAGATTTATAAGGGACAGACTCCTGAATCATTCGGTTATAACCTCCTACAGAAGATTGATAGAGCCCAGGAGGTTTCCTTACGTTGTCCTGTTTATAGATATGCCTGCATCCGATGTGGATATAAATGTCCATCCGGCCAAGATGGAGGTACGCTTCAGAAGCTCTGGAGATGTATACAGTCTTGTTACAGACACCCTTTCCGGGGCACTGTCCGGCATGTCCACTGCCGGAACCGGTCTCTCCGGGCCTTCTTTCGGAGTGAGCGCGGACGCGTACAGGGAAAGGGTTGGAGATGTTTTAAAAAAGTACACCGTTCTGTCGGGTGCTGAGAAGAAAACCTTTAGCATGAATGTTTCTGAGGAGGGAATGAGGAAAACACCGGATTCTTTCGGATGGAGAGAAGGCGAGGAGGAACCGCCGAACCTTTTCAACGAGCGTGATGTACCGGAAGACACGGTAACCTTCTCGTCTCACAAATATCTGGGACAGATTGCGGGCACATACCTCGCGTTTTCATCGGACGGAGCATTTATTCTCATGGATCAGCATGCCGCCCATGAGAGGGTGCTTTTTGAAAAGCTGAAGGCGTCTACGAAAGAGACTACACATATTCAGGGTTTGCTGATACCGGAGGTTGTGAGCCTTCAACCCGGCCGCTTTGATCTGCTTATGAATAATATTGACGCGTTGAGAGATGCGGGACTTGGCGTGGAACGGTATGGCGAAAACACGATACTGGTAAAACAGGTTTCCGCTTTTCTGGCGGACTGCAGTCTTGAAACACTTATTTCCGATATAATAGAAGAAATCGAGGATACGGGGAAGACTGAAAATGCCGATGAAATGAAAGACAAAATCCTCACCGTAATGGCGTGTAAAGGGGCAGTCAAAGCCAATCACAGCCTGACGGATTCAGAGGTTGCGGCGTTGTGTGAAGACCTTGATTCGATACCATTCGCGTCAACTTGCCCTCATGGAAGACCTACCTATGCAGTGCTTGGCATAAGGGATTTGGAGAGGATGTTCAAGCGAAGATGACGGTTTAAACCATTATCTTGACATTTATCATTTCTTACGCTAATAGTGTTTTGTAAGAATTAGTGTAAGGCTTCGTGCAAGAATAAAAAAAGAGGGGTCCGGTTATGCGAACAACTATAACTTCCAAATATCAGACAACCATCCCTAAAGCCATCCGGGAAGACCTCAATATATCCATCCATGATACCCTCGAATGGAACGTTGAAAATGGGAAAATCGTAGTTTTGCCCATGCAGAAAAACTTTTTAAAGTTTAGAAACGCTGTAAAAACAGGTAGCGGGGATATCGAAAACGACATCAAATTATCCAGAAAACGGCGTACAGAAAGATACCTGTGAAAAGACATACTATTGTAATAGACACCAACGCGCTGATATCCTTTGTAACGGATAGAAACAAGGGCCAGCAGGACAAAATAGCTGACCTTTTTGAAAACGCTACCGGACTGCGGTTGTCGGTTTTATGCCCGCAGAATGTCATAACCGAGTTTGTCTATGTGCTGGACAAGGTCTATAATGTTCCACAATCGGCAATAAAGGACATGGTAGATGATTTCGTTATTATGCCTGGGATAGAAATTGTCCACGAAGTAAACCTGAAAATTCTTTTTTCGTACTGGCCTGACAAGATTCAGGATTATGGCGATGCTATTGTCGCGTCCGTCTGCTGCGCCAACAAAGGCGCCATGGTCGCAACATTTGATCGGAAATTCAGCGCAACCCTGAAAAAACTTGGCCTTTCTGTTTGGCAACCAGCACCATTGACAGAGTAAAAAGACGGAAAAAGAGGACAGTTGGCCGGCAGTTCCAGATTTGTGGATGAGATCAAGAAGAAAATTGCGAGGCAGGTGGAATTTCGTGGACACTGGAAATCGAGCAAAATAAATCTGTCCCCTTTTCTCCTGCTTTTCTGCTCACTACTATGGAATTCAAACCGAAATCAATGTCCTGAACCCGGAGCCGGGCAACTTCCATAAGCCTCATTCCCGTGCCGTACAGAAGCTGAACGATGAGCAATTGCCTGCCCGTT
>JAUXBI010000065.1 GCA_030619435.1 Syntrophaceae bacterium | reverse complement strand
TTACCGCTATAAACCCCACCTTTCCATCCAGATTGTCGTAGATTACCTTTATACTCTGTCTGGTTGTTTCAGGCATGACTTCCGTGACGCATGGGAGTCTGGAAAGGATTATCATGCTCTTCTCGACACTGGAGATAAGATCTTCTATCCCGGCGGCAGTTCCCCTGGCGATGGCCAGTTGTTGCCGGCTGAACTGTTCTACGATATCTCTCTCACGTGCATGATTGACGGTAAAAGCCAGGATAAGGATAAATGTAATAACAGCTGCTATGGTCAGCCAGACGGGAATCTTTATGTTGGCCGGGAAAGACCCGTAGCCGTTGTTAGTGCCTGTTTTGTTCATGGTTATCCGTCATCATTCTTTTTATCTTGATGGCCCTTGGCGGCGAAAAGCACATAAACGGACACGGCCGCGCCAAGAGAGATAATAAGCGTAACCAGCCCGCTCTGAATCTCCACAACCTTCCTGCAAATCAGCCAGACGACCAGGTAGGTTATCACCGTCAGTATTTCCTGCATTATCAACATTCCCTCTGATTTGTTAACCACGAAATCTATTAACTTTTCTATACTACAGATCTTGATGCTAATTTTCAATAAAAATCATGAAAATAGCTAATAAGCTTATGTGCTTTTGTTGACTTTATCTGCCGGTGGGTATAAAAGAAAATCAAAGAAAATCCGAGTTTTTATGATCCATGGTTCGTGATCTTTGTCATTCCACCTTTCGTTCAATTTGTCAGGCTGATTGAATAAAATGTTAAATCGTGCAACTTGAGATTTAACCCGGCGCTGAGTGAAAGATGTATAATATGTGTAATGATCACGCTATGTTCAACAAAATTATATTCACGAAGAGATAAATGGCATGTCTGTTGCAGAAATACGAGCGGTTTCAAGAGGAGCCATGCTCAAAAATTTTTTGTATCAAGTGTAGATAAAACAAAGTGTTGATCAAGAAAGGAGAAAAAAATGTTAAGAAAATCAGTAAAGTGGGTATCAGCTCTGCTGATAGCAACGGCGACCCTGTTGGTAACTTCACCAGTTGTATTTGCAGCGGAGGCCCTTCCGGAAGGTGGATCCTATGCAAAAGTTATCTTTGCCGTAGGAGCCATGATAGCGGCGGGACTCGCAATTGGAGTAGGGGCAATAGGAGCCGGATTGGGTATCGGTAATGCCGCGAGTGGAGCCTGTAATGCGGTCGGAAGGAATCCGGGCGTTCAGGGAAAGATTATGATGACAATGCTGGTTGGTATGGCTATGGCGGAATCGATTGCCATATATGCCCTCGTCGTTTCGCTTGTTATTCTCTTTGCAAACCCTTACGCAAGTTTACTTTTGAGTTAATCGGTATTTGAGTAACTAATCTCAAAATTAACAAAAGTCAGGGGGAGATGAAAATGTCAGAAACGAAAGAGGGTAAGCAGTTTTTCACCGTAGCGAGAGTATTCTTCCTGCTTATCGTCATCCCCTTATTATTGGCATCTTTTTTGATAGCCAACGGCATCTTTCAGTTAGGGGATATATCGAAGAAGGGGGCGGCGGCTGTTCTTGATCAGAAGGCGCAGGAAGAAATTACGATGCGTACTGCTGCGATAGCCGAGAATGTTGCCTATTTCCTGCAGGAATGCGAGAAAGATACACTGGTGGCCACAATCCTGCCGGCAGATGCAGAGACGTACAAAGAATTTATGCTGAAAAACAGGCAGGCTCTCTGGGTGAAAAAGGATGGAAAGCTTGTCAAATCTTCAGAGCCAGTGTACATGGAAATGGCCCTGGTGGACAGAGCTGGTAATGAGATCATCAAGATTACCAATGGGGCGATCGTGCCGAAGTCCGGGCGGGTGAATGTCAGCGATCCTGCAAATACGATCTATAAGGCAGAAGATTATTTTGCCAGGACAAAAAATCTTGACAAGGGCGATGTCTATGTGTCCCATATTACGGGTTGGTATGTGAACCGGACTGATTTCGAGAAGGGAAAGCGATTTGAAGGTATCATTCGTTTCGCGACGCCTTTGTATGATAAACAGGGGTTTGCTGGATTTGTCACTCTTGCCCTTGATGTGAGACACCTTGCAAGATTTACAGATAATATTATACCAACCCAGGCCGGCTACGTATTTGAATCGGATTCATCGACGGGGAACTATGCATATATGGTCGATGACAGGGGTCTCATCATATCGCATCCGGATGATTACAATATAGCTGGTTTGTATACGGATGGAACGCCCGTTCCACCTGTGACGAGTGAGACGCTGGATAGTATGGTGAAGAAGGACGAAGGGGTTCTTAATCTCTTCTTGCTGGGTTTTATGGATCCGGCGCTGCCTGAGGTTGCAAAGGACGCGGCTGCGGGTCATTCGGGAAGTAAAATCTATAAATTCGGCGGTTACACCAAGTTTGTCGCCTACGCGCCGATACCGTTTTACTCGGCAAATTATCCACAACCTGCCGGATTCGGATGGATCGGGATGGGGCTGGATGTGGACAAGTTTAATGAGATGTCACTGGCGACCTCCCAGAGGATAGAAAAAGAGGCAAGTGCGTGGATAAAGACAATAATCCTGATTATCGTTGTCGCGATGATTATTCTCTTTCTTATTTCCGCCCTGCTTTCGAAGGGGATCACCCGTTCTATCGAGGCGGAAGTTCCGGAGGGGGCTGAGGAGCCGCAAGATTACGATGATGAGGATTAACAGAAAGATTTCGGGATAATATCACCGCCTGTAGTTTCTGTGGGTGTTTCCTCGGAGTCATACAGTGTAAGACCAATTGAAAGGCCGGAGGCTTTTGCCTCCGGCCTTTTCCTGTCTGGCGCTCACCCGGTCCAACCGTTCGCGGTTTTCGAGACCTTAACTCTCTGAAAGGGATGCGCCCGAAACTTTTTTTATCAAGTTACCTGGAAATCTTCTCAGCTTCTCATGCCGGTAAGCCAGGACGAGAAATCCTTGAAGTGTTCGTGGTGGTATGATAGCCTCGCAAGCGGCCAGAGAGTTTTTGGCGGTTATGCAGGGAGTTTGATTAACCGAATGATCGGGAGGTCTCTTTATGGATGAAGATGGCAGAAAATTAGCGAAAGATGACAAGATATATGATCTGGTGGATGTAGTTGAAACAGGCCCTGAAGAACGTTTACCGGTTGACCTCCTGGATGATAAAATTATGGAGGCAGTCTCAAGGGTCGCAGAGAGAGTTGCCAGGGAAATGTTTCCCTCCATCGCCGAGAAGGTTATAAGGAAAGAGATAGACAAGTTGAAGGAGAACCCGGGCAAGCAGGCACGCGGTCTCGGCAAAGAGGAAGGATCTTGAAAAGCTCGTTTTATTATATATTGTTTGCAGCTCTGTTTTTCTTTGTGTTTCATCCATTGTGTGCGTTCTCCAGCCCCGATACCATCGGGATTGAAACTGAGGGAACATGTGTTGTGTCTGGCGGTGACAGGGCACTGGCGCGAGACCATGCAATAAACGATTCGATGAGAAGAGCCGTGCAGCGAGTAGTTGACATGTTAATCTCTGCGGATGTCGCCGTAGAGAATTTTGATGTTATAGACGGCAATATTTATTCAAAATCGGAGAGCTATATACAAGACTACAGGATCCTGAAGGAGGGCATGGAAGATGGTCTCTACAGGGTCAAGGTGAAGGTTTCTCTGTCGGCGGGAGACATAAAGAATGATCTTGGAATGTTGGGTGTTCTCACAGATGAGTGGCAACCGAAAGAGTATATAACGATGATTGTCGTGGTTATGGTGAGTGGAATAAAAGAACACAGTGATTTTAAGACAATTAGAGAAACATTGGAAACAGATATAAAAGGAGTGGATGCCGTGCGTCTGCGAAGGATGGGGTCGGATGTGGTAGTGATGGACGTCGACGTACAGGGGGATGCCACCGGGCTTGCCAGCAAGCTGATAGTGAAGGATTTCAAGGATTTTTCGCTGTACGTAACCGATGTTACCCCGGATATCATAAAACTTAACCTGGTGAAGGAGTAAAAGATTGATTTATAAATTAAAGAGGACTTTTCTATTGTGTGTTACTGCCTGTGTCATAACGGGATGTGCGTCCGGTGTTCCCCATACAATTGTTCCGGATTATAATCAGAGGGGTATAAGACTCATTGCCATGGTGCCCGTTGACAACAAAACGAATGTCAAACAGGCGTCGCAGCTCCTGAGGGAGGAGATACTTGAGAAGCTGTATTTCAAGGGATATCCCAGGATACCTCTCGATATGATAGATGAGAAATTGACTACGGACTGTGGGTGGAATGTCGAGGCCAATGGCGAATTCAACCTTCCAATAGAGATTGTCGGGAAACGATTGGGTGTGGATGCCGTTATGTACTGCACCCTGCTTGAGTGGAAAACCTCTTTTGTAGGCGTTTATGCACCCACAACTGTTTCTGTTTCGCTGGAATTGAAGGACGCGAGAACGGGGGCAACTCTCTGGAGTTCCAGATACAGCGTAGTTGACAGGCACTATGATTTTACCAAAAAGAGGCTCGAATTGAAGGCATGCCAGTCTTATGAACCGGCCATCCGGGAAATTGTTGATGAAACCCTTTCCAGCCTCCCTGATGGCCCTGATTCTGTGGGAGATACATCCCCTGAAAAGAGCTTTTGGAAGTTATGGTAGGGAAGCAGGGTTGTAGTTTATGAATATCCCCAACATGCTTACCGTGATTCGCATAATACTGGTCCCGGTCTTTGTCATACTCCTGATGCAAGGCTCCTTTTCTTACGCTCTTGCAGTCTTTGTTGTTGCTGGTGTGACGGATGGTCTGGACGGATTTCTGGCAAGGATATTAAGACAGCAGACGGTCCTGGGTTCGTACCTGGATCCACTAGCTGACAAAGCATTGATAATAACAGCTTTTGTCGCTCTCTCAATTATGGATATCATTCCCGGCTGGCTTGCGGTGATTGTCATAAGCCGGGATTGTGTAATCCTGTTTGGCGTGTCTGTGCTTTTTCTTATGTCGGTTTCTTTCGAGATACGTCCCGCCTATGTGAGTAAAGCAACGACTGTATTGCAATTATTAACGGTTTTTCTTACGCTTATGTTCAAGTGTCTGCCCGGATGTATTAATTATGCAATGATCGAAACATGCTTCTGGATCACGGCTTTTTTTACAGTGGTTTCCGGATTGAATTATATCTCCAGAGGCATAAAATTCATAAACAACTCATAGGCTTTTTTATAATATTTCTTGACAGAAGATCTTTTTATTGTTAGACGGGTTAGTCCTTTCAGGTTATAGGCACGTAGCTCAGGGGGAGAGCATCACCTTGACACGGTGGGGGTCCAGGGTTCAAATCCCTGCGTGCCTACCATTTTATGCATGCGTAAAGGGCATTGATATTTATGGTACCCTTTCTTTGGGAAGATCAGGGGATGATACTTTTCGTCTTTGCCTGATCTTCGTGCTTTTATGATGATATGATTCAGTTACTTGTCATATTTTTGTAACAGCTTTTTATGAAATAGTTGAATTGTGGCTTGATCGCCTCAGGATATTGTTGTGAAAAATATTAATGTGAAATTCCAGGATGGTTCTGTTGAGATATACCAGTCCGGGAAAACTGTCAGGGAGATAATCTCTTCCCGGTGTGAGGGGGATTCCGCATCTGCCGTAGCGGCCAGGGTTAACGGCGAAATAGTGGATCTGAGCCGCCCTGTGGAAGAAGACGCGAAAATAGAGCTCATTGACATATCCTCCGCGGATGGTCTGGGTGTGTTGAGACACAGCATATCCCATATAATGGCCCAAGCGGTACAGGAGATATTCGAAGGCGTCAAGGTAACCATAGGCCCTTCAATAGAAGATGGTTTCTACTATGATTTCGAATATTCCGACACCTTTACCCCTGAAGATCTCGACAGGATAGAGAAAAAGATGCATGAGATTGTTTCCGCCGATTACCCTTTTATTCGCAGGGAAATCTCCAGGGAAGAGGCGGTTTCTTTCTTCAAAGACAAAGGCGAACAGTACAAAGTGGAACTGCTGAATGATCTTCCCGATGATGTAACCGATGTGAGTCTGTACAGCCAGGGAGAATTTGTCGATCTCTGCCGAGGGCCTCACATACCTTCAACGGGGATGATCAAGGTTTTTAAACTCCTGAATGTTGCAGGGGCATACTGGCGCGGAGATGAAAAGAACAAGATGCTTCAGCGCATTTATGGAACCGGATTTGCCACGCAGGAGGAACTGGACAACTATCTCAGAGTAATAGAGGAGGCCAAAAAGAGGGATCACCGGAGGCTGGGAAGGGAACTTGACCTTTTTCAGATAAATGACGAGGCTGGGCCCGGACTGGTGATATTTCACCCGAAGGGCGCTCTTTTGAGAACGATCATAGAGGATTGGGAGAAAAAAGAGCATTTGAAGCGCGGTTATGATATCGTGATGGGTCCCCAGATCCTGAAAGGTGATCTATGGAAAAAATCCGGACATTTCGACCACTATCGGGAACATATGTATTTCACCGAGGTTGACGAACAGCTGTACGGCATAAAACCTATGAACTGTCTCGCCCATATGCTGATATACAAGTCGAAAATAAGGAGCTACAGGGATCTACCCCTGAGGTATTTCGAGTTGGGGACAGTTCTCAGGCATGAAAAGACGGGTGTTCTGCATGGTCTGATGCGGGCGCGCCAGTTCACGCAGGATGATGCCCATATTCTGTGCACGCCTGATCAGCTGAACGCGGAGATCAGGGCTATCGCAGATCTGGTGGATTATTCCATGGGTGTGTTCGGTTTTGAATACGAGGTGGAACTGAGCACGAGACCGGAGAACTCGATAGGGTCTGATGAAGACTGGAAGCTGGCAACTGCCGCGCTGGGGCAGGCGCTTGAAGATAATAACATAACGTATGATGTTAATGAAGGGGACGGTGCGTTTTACGGACCCAAGATAGACTTTAAGCTGAAAGACGCCTTGGGGAGAAAGTGGCAGTGTGCCACCATACAGTGCGACTTTGCTCTTCCCGAGAGGTTTGATTTATCATATATCGGGACGGATGGAGAAAAGCACAGACCCGTTATGCTCCACAGGGTCATTCTGGGAGCGATAGAGCGGTTCATGGGGATTCTGATTGAACATTATGCGGGGGCGTTTCCTGCATGGTTGTCTCCCGTGCAGGCGAGCGTTCTTACAGTGACCGATAAACACATCCCTTATGGCGAAGATGTCTACAGTCAGCTCGTGGATGCGGGGGTACGCTGCGAAAAAGATTTCAGAAATGAGAAACTTGGATATAAGATAAGAGAAGGGCAGATGCAGAAGGTTCCCTATATGCTGGTCATAGGTGACAGGGAAGCGGAATCCGGTGCAGTCTCGCCCAGGCAGAGGGATGGGAAAAATCTTGGTTCCATGAACGTCCATGATTTTGTTTCCATCCTGAATGAGAGATGCGACAGGTATGAGTAGCTACCTGTTATGATGTTATTTTTCTGTCTAATTTTAGGAGGTGACACATAGCTAAGCATTCGAGAATCAACAACGATATCAGAGTTGACAAGGTAAGAGTAGTCAGCGCTGATGGGCAGCAGCTGGGGATACTGTCCCTCACCGATGCTCTGGCGGAAGCCGAAAAAGAGGGCCTTGATCTGGTTGAGGTGGCTCCGAACTCCGAGCCTCCTGTTTGCCGTATTATGGATCACGGAAAACACAGGTATCAGCAGAGCAAAAAGGCTCACGGGGCAAAAAAGAGTCAGAGCACAGTCCAGCTGAAGGAGATTCGCATCAGACCGAAGACTGAAGAACACGATCTGCAGGTGAAGCTTCGGCATATAGAACGCTTCCTCAAACAGAACAACAAGGTGAAGGTAACCATGATGTTCAGGGGCAGGGAGATTGTTTATGCGGAGAAGGGAAAGCGGGTGATGGAGGATATCAAGAACAGGCTGGGTGAGATATGTGTTGTTGATCAGTTTCCCAAACGTGAGGGGAGAAATATGATAATGGTGTTGTCTCCCCCGAAGAAGTAACAGTTTCCTTAAGATACACCCGTAAGAAGTCAGGATTAGACGGCAAAGTAAAAAGCTCCAAGGTCAAGGCGCGCAAATCCTGAAGAACGAGGTGTACTTACGGTACTCCGCAGTGACGAAGGATGCAGCGGAACGCAGAAGTTGGACTTTTTACGAAGCCGTCGCTTAATAATCGAATCAGGAGTAATAAAATGCCAAAGATGAAAACACACAGAGGAGCGGCTAAGAGATTTAGCCTGACCGCGAAGGGAAAGATAAAAAGGAGCA
>JAUXBI010000018.1 GCA_030619435.1 Syntrophaceae bacterium | reverse complement strand
TTGAACTGGCCACTGCATACCTGAATCTGGAAAGATACGAAGATGCCCTCCTGCTCCTGAAGCGCTTCATCGAAAATAGTCCCCGTTCCATACATGGATACCAGGTCTTGTGCGAAACCCTGTGGACAATGAAAAAGTTTGATGAAGCCGATGACCTGCTGTTCTCCTGTCCGGGAGAACTGGTGGAGTCAGCGCCCATTCTGCATCTCAAAGGTGAATCGCTATACCGGTCCGGAAGGTATCAGGACGCTGAGGCCTTCTACCTGGAATTCCTGCAGTCTCATGGCTGGGATGAACACACAGCCTTGTCACTGGCGGCAGCATATGAAGCGCTCGGGAAAAAGGACGCGGCTCTTGAACTGTACAGCGAGATAATGGGAAAATGCAGCAGCTGTGGCGCGAGGGTTGCCCCTTTTATCAAACAGAAATATGCGGATATCTCCACGGAACTCGGAGATTATTCAGCGAAGATACTGGAGATATATTTATCTCTGATTGAGGAAGACCCGGCAGGCCGGGAAAACCACTTCAGAAAGGTGGAACAGATTTACACCGCCACAGGAAATGAGAGAGAGGCCCGGCGGTACCGGTCGTTCGCCGATAACATGGGAGAACGATCCACAGATTAAAAACCCTTAGTTGCGAAAAATGAAAATTAAACTTTTGCTGATAGATGCCCTCAACCTTATCCGCCGTGTGTATGCTGCGCAACCGGGAGATGACGGGCCGGGCCGTGTGAATGACGCTTTGACAACAAGTGTCCACTCCCTCCAGCGCGCCCTGCGCGAATGCCAACCTACCCATGTGATTTGTGTCTTTGACGGGCACAAACAGGGCTGGCGCCATAGCCTGTATCCCGAATATAAGGCCGGACGCTCGCCTATGCCTGAAGCCTTGAATGCACAGATGAACCGGTTCAAGGACGCGTTTTCGGAGATCGGTGTCCTCTCTGTGTGTTTCCCCACACTGGAAGCGGACGATGTTATAGCCACATTGGCCGTAAAGGTGGCATCTCGAAACGGCAATATCGTCATACTTTCAACAGACAAGATGTTCCTGCAACTTGTTTCGGACCTGGTGGTGGTGCGTGATCATTTTCAAAGGCTGGACATGGATCATACATACGTAAAAGAAAAACTGCATGTACAGCCGGATCAGCTTGTGGATCTCTTCGCACTGGCGGGGTACGCTACCAACAACATAACCGGTGTCCCCACCATAGGCCCGAAGACAGCCGCCAAACTGCTGAACGAGTTGGAAAACCTGGATACTATACTATCGGTTGCCTATACCATCAAAGGCAAGCTGGGCGAGATGTTATGCAAACATGTCGAAGAAGCACGCTTATCACAATCTCTGGTACGCCTGAAAGACGATATGGAACTTGGCCTGAACCTGAAATCATTTCGATACACGACACAAACATGACACTATCAAACATAGAAGCCTTAAAAATTTTAAAATGCTGAAGATTTTGACGCTTGATTAGAACGGCACTAATTTTACCGTTTTCTTATACCTAAAAGAAGTATATATTCAATTTTGGAAGCAAGTAAAATTGCCTCATATGTAAATATTCGCCCTAATGGAGATTAAAGAAGATGAAAGAATTGCTTTATGGTTATTACGGAACTAGAATTTACCTTCCATTATCAGGGTTATCTAGAAGATGGCGGAGATTTACTATACGCATCAGGAAGAAAGAGGGGAAATTTCTGCAGCAGGTTAAGTTGCCGGAAATTTCATGGAAACGTTGTACCACTCGCAGGACTGCAAAAATATGGGAGTATGAACAGGCAAATGGAAATATACGAATAAGTGAGCTTGGCGTTATTAATATGATTGCGGCAGCTTGTGAGGATGAAACAAATATTTTTGAAATAGGTACGTCTGATGGTCGTACTTCATTGAATCTTGCTTTTTCATCGCCGTTGAACTGTAGTATATACACTCTCGACCTTACTCCGGAAATTGATACTAAATTTCCGTTAGCATCCGGCGAGAGGCATATGGTGGAAAAGGAGACATCCGGTTTAAGGTTCGAGAAATACAGAAAGTCAGACAGCGCTTTCATTGCAAAAATAAATCAGCTGTTTGGTGATTCAGCGTTATTCGATTTTTCCCCTTTCTACAATTCCTGTTCGCTGGTTTTTGTTGATGGTTCACATGCCTATGAATATGCTCTGTCCGATACTTATGCAGCCATGAAGATGGTAAAAAAGGGGGGAGTAATTATATGGCATGACTATGGAATATGGGAAGGTGTAACGAGAGCACTAGAAGAAATTGAGAAAAAAGAAAAAATAGGGTTGAGAAACATTAGCGGTACAAGCCTTGTTTATTGGAAGAGTGAAGGATGAGGGGGTCAAAAGGAAATATCGGTCTCTAAAGTCTTGACAAAACATTTTGACACAAACAAAGAATCATGAGAGAAATAAACGTCAACTTCGTTCATGATTCTACAATGAATTGTCCGGTATAATCTGTCCTCTGGAAAACATCATGAGTAAAGAATACAAACAAATCATGGAAGAAAATATCAAACTGACCTTCTGGGGTGTCCGCGGAACTCTGCCGGTACCAGGCCGAAACACGGTAAGGTACGGGGGAAACACATCCTGTGTCAGCCTCGAATTCTCGAAGGATAATTTATTCATCTTCGACGCCGGAACCGGAATAAAAGAGCTGTCAAATTACTTCATCTCTGAAAAACATGCACTCACAAAAGCCACGATATTTATATCGCATCCTCACTGGGATCATATAAACGGTCTCCCCTTCTTCGCGCCTCTGTATACAAAAGGAAACGAGTTTGAGATCTGTGGCCCGTCTAATGGAGACATGTCCATGCGAAAATTGATATCGGGGCAAATGGACGGTGTATATTTTCCAATAAATATAAAGGGATTTAACGCGGCGGTTTCCTTCCGCAATCTTGGAGAAGAAAGATTCGATATAGACACGATAAAGATCCAAACGATGTTCCTGAATCACCCTGGTAAATGCCTGGGTTATCGTCTGGATTACGGGAACAAATCCATCTGTTATGTCACAGATAATGAAATTTACCCGGAGTCTAGCAGACTCTACAGCAAGAACTATGTAAACAAGCTGGCAGACTTTGTCTCAGATACCGATGTATTGATAATCGACTGCACATACACGGACGAGGAATATGAAGAGAAAATCGGATGGGGGCATTCATCGGTAAATCAGGTGGCGAAGCTGGCAAACCGGACCAGGGTAAAAAATCTGTACCTGTTTCACCATGACCCTGATCAGACAGACGATGATATAGACAACAAACTAAAAATGGCACAGGCTG
Source organism: Syntrophaceae bacterium (assembly GCA_030619435.1). Taxonomy (GTDB): domain Bacteria; phylum Desulfobacterota; class Syntrophia; order Syntrophales; family UBA2210; genus UBA2210. The sequence goes on along the minus strand of JAUXBI010000018.1, from coordinate 9,033 downwards.
TATTAGAGAAAAGAGGGTCCTCCACCATATGCATTGCACCGAAGGAGAAAGAATCTTTCTACATATGAGGAGATCTGAAACTTCTCATCTCAATACCCCATATAGACGACAAAACCCCTTAAATACCAACTGCTTCGCAACGCGTGGCGGGGAAACCACACACCTCTGCAGGATGGAAGAACCATGAAATTCAGCGTCAAGTTCTGGATAGGAATAGTACTGCTGACAACGAATCAGCCACTTGGCTGGGGTGCCATGCTGGTATGTGATGCAATTGCTATAAATAAACACAACGAGTCCTTTTTCCATCTTGGAATAGCATTATACGTTCTGAGCTGGGGAATGCTGGGACTGGGTGCATTACTGGCGGGTCCGGAAGGAATCCGTTATTCTCGCCTTCTGCTAAAGAAGGTATGGCAGTATTTTGTTCGTCTTTTTAAGACACAATAACGATAAAGAGACAATCGGGAAACTTCCCGGTTATACGATAACATATCTCCGCTAAATCCATGGTTTTCTGCCAGATTTCCAAATCCCGACAGCTTTTCACCATTGACTTCACATGATATTCAGCATCTATGAACTGTTTCTTATCCTCAGACAGCCTCCTAATCCATCTGTTTTCTGAGAAAAGCAGGTGTCTCAAAGTCCGGGTTGTCATCATCATTTATCATCCCCATCCTGATAACAACAGGCTTTTCCCCGGTTTTCTCATCTCTGTTTCTTATGAAAGTGGGTTTGGCAAGATCTTCCCTTCTCTTGGTGGAATAACCCGGAGTGGCATAACCCGGAACGGTGGAAAGCTCAGGCACTCCCTCATAATTTCGACTCTTTGGGTCGAACCCCGTTGCGATAACGGTGATACGTATCTCATCTCCCATACTGTCATCAATAACCGTCCCGAATATGATATTTGCATCTTCGTTGGCCTCGGACTGTATCAGAGATGATGCCTCATTTACTTCAAAGAGTGTCATCTCAGATCCTCCTGTCACGTTGAGAAGCACACCTCGAGCCCCCTGAATAGAGTTATCTTCCAGCAGGGGAGAGGAAATCGCCTTCTGCGCGGCTTCAATGGCCCTGTTATCACCACTGGCCACACCGGTACCCATAAGGGCCAGTCCCATCTCGGACATAATGTTCTTTACGTCAGCGAAATCAAGATTGATCAGTCCGGGAACCATGATAAGGTCGGAAATCCCCTTAACTCCGTTATAGAGGATATCATCGGCCTTCTTGAAGGCATCCGGCAAAGACATGCTTCTGCCGCTGATGCTAAGAAGCCTTTGATTCGGAACCACAATAAGCGTATCAACCATATTTCTCAATTCGGCGAGACCTTCCTCCGCCTGCCTCTCCCGTTTCTTTCCCTCAAACTGAAACGGTTTTGTAACTACCGCAACAGTAAGCGCGCCCAGCTCTTTCGCGATTTCCGCCACAATCGGCGCGCCGCCTGTTCCGGTGCCGCCGCCGAGACCCGCCGTCACAAAAACCATGTCCGCTCCTGTCAGGACCTCTCTCAACCTGCCTTCAGATTCAATAGCTGCCTTCTTACCCACTTCAGGATCGGACCCGGCGCCAAGACCCTTTGTAATCTCCGCGCCCAATTGCACCTTTACAGGGGCTTCTGACGCTACCATAGCCTGGGAATCCGTGTTTGCCACGATAAAACCCACGCCACTGAGATCATAAGCAATCATCATGTTGACGGCATTCCCTCCACCACCACCGACACCTATAACCTTGATCTTCGCGGTATTGCTTTTAGCGCCACCTTTCACTAATTCAAACATGTCCATACCTCCTTTCTTAGAAAAAATCGTTGAACCATCTTTTTATTTTTTTTGTCAGTCTGCTCAGTACATCCTTTTCACTTTTCTTTACGGCATAATCAGCGGGGCCTTTACTCCCATGAACAACCAATCCCACTCCCGTCGCATACATCGGACTATTAATTATATCTGTAATACCGCCCACACCTACGGGACATCCCTTTCTTACAGGCGTATTGAATATCTGCTCCGTCAGTTCAGTTATCCCCTCAAGAATTGCTGTTCCCCCTGTAAGCACAACACCGGCGGCCAACAAGTCCTCATAGCCGGATTTAACGATCTCCCTGTGCGCAAGACCAAGAATCTCTTCCAGGCGCGGTTCAATGATCTCTCCCAGCACCTGCCTCGAAACAGTTCTCGGATTTCTGCCACCTACGCTTGGGACTTCTATGATTTCATTCTCGGGTATCAGCGGAGTATATGTGCAGCCATATTTTATCTTTATCTTCTCAGCTTCCATTACCGGGGTTCGCAGACCTACAGAGATATCGCCGGTAATGTAATCGCCCCCCAGAGGCAGAACAGCTGTATGTTTAATGCTCCCCTCGGCAAACACGGCGATGTCGGTAGTGCCGCCACCAATATCGATCAGAGCAACGCCCAGTTCCTTTTCGTCCCGGCTGAGAATTGTCTCACTGGAGGCCAGGGGTTCCAGGATAATATCATTTACATCCAGACCTACACGATTAATTGACTTTATTATGTTCTGTACGGACGTAACCATTCCGGTAACAACATGCACCTTGGCTTCAAGCCTGACTCCCGACATCCCTATGGGTTCTTTTACTCCGTCTTGATCGTCAACCATATAATACTGAGGCAGTATGTGAATTATCTTCCTGTCCAAGGGGATAGCAACCGCCTTGGCCGCCTCCAAGGCTCTCTTTACATCATATTCATCAACCTCACCGCCCTTGACCGCCACAATGCCATAACTATTCAACCCCTTGATGTGGCTACCGGCAATACCCGCGAAAACGGACCTTATCTCACATCCTGACATCAATTCCGCCTCTTCCACAGCCCTCTTTATTGAATCCACGGTGCTGTCGATATTAACCACTACACCTTTCCGGAGACCACTTGACGGATGAGTACCAATTCCGATTATATCTATTCCGGTATTTGTGATCTCACCGACAATGACACACGTTTTGGTCGTTCCTATGTCCAGTCCTGCTACTATATTATCTCTTTTTGCCATCCATTCATCCTCTCCGACATCATATCTCCGTCTTGTGATCTTCTGTCAGATTCTTCGGGCTGAAAATATTTCCACGCTGAAGTGTAATCCTGCTGCAATCTACGAGATCAATACTCCAGGATGCTCCATTCTGATTTCTTCGCGCCAAGTCCGTCATAACCCTCTTCAGCCTCTTTAACTTTTTTCCATAATCCCCGAAACCGAGATTCAAAAACAGGCGGTTACCTGTAACAACAGAAAAATCATGTACGTCATCCACATAAATCTCCGATACATTCCATGCTTTCGGGAAATTGTCTCCTTCAGAAAGATAGTCCAGAAATTCAAAGGCCTGCTCCAACAGATATTCTCTTATTCTTTCATCCCTGTAGAACCCTGTGAGTACGGGAGCATCTGTGCTGTCACCTGCTTTAAACTTTTTAAACACCTCTCTACCGCGATCCACAATATACAGGTCTTTGCCCTTTTTAAGGAGAGCGACGGCATCTCTCTCAACAACCTCAATAACCAGCCTGTCCGGGAATTCCCTCCCGACAGAGGCATTTTTGATCCACAAATCATTCTCTATGGTTCGCGCCATCTTCTCAAGATTCACAGTCAGTATATTCGTAGAGGGTGATATCCCCGCAAGTTCAACAATCTGCTCCTTGCTGACCCTGTTGCAACCCTTGACAACGGTGTTTTTCAACTGGAAATAATCGGCGCACATGGCAAAATTATATGCATACACCATGGAAAAGGCCAACAGACCAGCAATACTGACAATGGCAAAGATCCTGAAAATTTCGCCCGGAATCACTCCTGATCTCCGTTTCAGCCTGTTTTTCCTTGCCGAAGGGGTTATTTTAAGGGACTTTCTCATAGTTCCTCTCCTATGATCTTTAACTCTGTTTCAAGAAAAATCCCCCTCACATTCAGAATCCTCTTTTGAACTGCGGCAATCAGGGCAATAATATCCCCTGCTTTTGCATTACCCTTATTTACAATAAAATTTCCATGTTTCCCGGATATTTCCGCATCCCCCACCCTGAGACCTCTAAGGCCAGCCTCTTCAATCATTTTTCCTGCCGGAGAATCGGGAGGGTTCTTGAACACGGATCCCGCGCTCCGATATGTGAGAGGATGCTTCTCCCTGCGCGCCGCAATAATGTCCGCAACCTTTCCCCGGATTTCATTTCTGATTCCCCTTGCAAGGTAAAACTCGGCGCCGGTAATAATTGCCCCTTCGGGGAGATCGAGATTTCTGTACTCAAACGGCAACTTTTTTCTCTCTATCTCCCTTATTTTCGCGCCGGGATCAAGAATGGAGACCGATTTCACTACATCCTTCAACTCCCTTCCCCACGCGCCGGCATTCATTTTCAGACCGCCACCGACACTGCCCGGTATCCCGGCACAAAATTCCATTCCTGATAGAGATTCCCTGACCGAGAATTCAACAATGCCGGAAAATGAAACCCCGGCCTGGGCGTAAACACAGACACTGCCGACATATTCTTCTTTCCCGGTGGATTCCCTGGAAAGATTCTCATCTCTTATCTCCAGCCTTTGAAGCGCCTCCAGGGAAATCAGCACTCCCCTGTAACCACCATCTCTCACGATAAGATTCGTGCAGTTTCCGACAGGCAGGAAAGAAATCTCCTCCTCAAGAAAAAAGGAGATCAGCTTTTTCAGTTCACCGATAGTATCAGGAAAAATCAGCACATCAGCCTTTCCCCCGACACCCATGGAGGTGTGCATAGACATGGGTTCATCGAAAAGCACCCTCCCGGTGACCATGCTGCCTGTTTTGTCCCTGAACCGTCTGTCTGCAAGCATCTGTTCTAACCTCTGATTCCCGGCCGCTGATCTCCAAGCCTGACCAGCAGTTCCTCCCCTATCTTCCACACATCTCCCGCCCCCAGCGTGATGACCACATCACCCGGTCTCACTATGTCGGACAGGTGATCAACAATCTCCTTAAAACCCGACAGGTACATGACATCACCATGGCCATTGTCCTTTATGCTTTTGCAAAGGGTCATGGAGTGAACGCCCTTTATTTCCTTCTCACTCGCGGCATATATGTCCGTCAGAATCAGCGCCCCGGCGTCGTCAAAGGAACCCAGAAATTCATCAAACAGGTCCCTGGTGCGCGTATAGCGGTGAGGCTGAAAGACGACGACAAGCCGCCTGTCTTCCCATGCATTTTTCGCGGCTGCCAGCAGTGCCTTTATTTCAGTCGGATGATGCCCATAATCATCAACTACTGTAACATCACCGGCTTGTCCTTTGATCTCCAGTCGACGGTGCACCCCCTTATAAGCGCTGAGACCCTCCTGTATAGTAGAAAATTCCATGCCAAGCTCCAAGGACACAGCCACAGCGGCCATGGAGTTATAAACATTGAACAAACCCGGAACCTGCATCTCTACTTTTCCGAGAAGACTTTCTCTGTGATAGAGAGAAAATTGTGATGTCAACCCGCTGAAGGATATATCGGCTGCTCTGAAGTCAACTCCGTCATAAATGCCATAGGTGACGGTCTTTCTTTTCACCCTGGGCAATATATCTTTCACATTGTCACTATCACCGCATAATATGACAGACCCGTAAAAGGGAACCGAGTTGGCAAATTGCAGAAAGGCATTCTTTATCTCCCCTATTCCCGGATAATAATCCAGATGTTCGCGATCTATATTCGTAATCACGGCGATATATGGATTCAGTTGGAGGAAAGAACCGTCGCTCTCATCGGCCTCGGCAACAATAATCTCCCCCTCTCCCAGCCTTGCGTTGCTCCCTATGCTGTCCAGCCTGCCCCCTATCACCATCGTAGGGTCAAAACCGCCGTGCGCAAGTACAGTTGAAATAATGGAAGTGGTTGTCGTCTTCCCGTGACTGCCCGACACGGCTATGGAATATTTCATTTTCAAGAGTTCGGCCAGCATCTCAGCCCTCGGGATAACCGGAATATTTCTGATGTGAGCCTCGATTACCTCGGGGTTGTCCTCGCCGACCGCTGTTGATTTCACCACCACATCGACATCCATGAGATTTGATGACCTGTGGCCGTGAAAGATCCCGGCTCCGAGCGATTCCAGTCTCGATGTAATGTCAGATCTTTCCAGATCGGATCCGCTGATCGTATAACCGAGATCCAGCAGGACCTCGGCAATACCGCTCATACCGATACCGCCTATCCCGACAAAATGTATATGTTTTACCCGTCTGTACATTATATTTTCCCGCTAATCCCTAATATGGTCATGCATTCATCCACGATATGCTCAGCCGCCTTTACGTTTCCCAGCTTTTTAGATTCTTTTTCCATTTTGACTGTTGTCTCCGGACTGTTAAAAAGTCTCCTGATGACCCCGGCAAGCGTTTTCCCGTCAAGTTCGCTTTCGAGGATCATTTCGGCCGCGCCCGCATCGGCCAGCACACGGGCATTCAGCTCCTGATGCCCTCCGACCGCAAACGGATAGGGGATAAGCACAGAGGCCTTTCCACTCACGGTTATCTCGGCAATGGAAGTCGCACCCGCTCTGCATATCAAAAGGTCCGCTGATCCATAAGCCGAAGACATATCGGTAATAAAAGGATATACTTCAGCATTTACCCCTCGGTCGCTATAGGCAGCAGATACCTCATTCATATCTTTATCACCCGTCTGATGTGTAATCACCAACCTGTCCTTTATGTCCGCCAGGTACCCGATGGATTCAACAACTACCCTGTTTATGGCTCGGGCTCCCTGACTTCCTCCAAATATAAGGATGGAAAATTTATCCCCTGTTCTCCGGGATTTTTTAATCCTCTTTACAAATTCCTTTCTCACGGGGTTTCCCGTAACAACAGTCCTGGTGTCCACGAACCGCCCTTCTCTGTCGGGAAACGAGAGAAAAATTTTATCCGCAAACCTGCCAAGTATTTTGTTTGTGAAACCGGGCAGAGCGTTCTGTTCCGCGATTGCCGTTTTTATACCCATAAAATGAGCAGCTATCACCGCAGGCCCCGAAGCGTATCCCCCCACACCCAAAACAATATCGGGGTGGAAGTTACGTATGATAGACACCGACTGTGCTATGCTCCACGGAATCTTCAGAAGACTGACTATCATCTTTACAGCCCCTTTGCCTTTAACTCCTTCCACATTTATCGTACGAAGTGTGAAGCCCATATCACGAAGAATCCCGGCTTCCAGACCCTTTTCAGTTCCTATGAAGAGAACATCTCGCACATCCGGTCTCTCGAGAAACTCCCCGGCAATTGCCACGGCGGGGAATACATGCCCCCCGGTGCCTCCGCCCGCTATAATAACCCTGATGCTTTTCTTTTGCGTACGCATCGATTAAGACCGGCCTTCCGTCTTCCCGCCATTCTGTTCCCGGCAGGAAGATATATTCAGCAGTATACCGACAGCTACCATGCACATCATCAGCGATGTGCCCCCATAGCTGAGAAATGGGAGCACCAGTCCCTTTGTGGGAATCAATCCCATAACTGCCGCCATATTTATAAATGCCTCCAGCGCAATAACCGTGGTTAATCCGGAAGCCAGAAGCATTCCGAACAGATCCGTACAGTTAAAGGCAATTGCGAAACCACGAAAAACAAGGGCGCAAAACAACATAATAACGATTACAACCCCGATAAAACCAGCCTCTTCAGCAATCACCGAAAGGATAAAATCGGTATGCGGCTCGGGAAGATAAAAGAGCTTTTGCATGCCGTTCCCAAGCCCCACGCCAAAGGCTCCGCCGGAACCGAAGGAAATAAATGATTGTATTATCTGAAAACCTGTATTGGTCGGATCTTCCCAGGGATTAAGAAACGACATAAGCCTCTGCATGCGGTAACTTTCATGAATAATCAGAGCCACCCCCACAGGGATTACAGTTGCCAGAAGGCCGGTAAGATATACAATCCTGCTCCCCGCCAGATAGAACATAAGCATAAACACCACAACCATGATAGCGGCCGCGCCGAAATCCGGCTGACATAGCACAAGACCAACAATTACCAGCATTATGACCAGCGGGACTACAAAGACGCGTGAAAATTCCTTTATGTGTCCTATCTTCTTCGTAAGATAATGGGCCAGGAATATAACCAGTATGATCTTTACCATCTCGGACACCTGGAAAGACACATACCCCGCGCGAAGCCACCTGGTGGCACCGCCGGCCTTTAACCCGAATCCAGGAACAATAACCAGAGACAGAAGTACTATGGATATAAACAGGCCGGGATAAGCCGCTTTCTTCCAATACCGATAGGGCAATCTGGATGTTCCTATCATGACGCCAAGTCCGATCAAGACAAATAATATATGTTTCTTGATATAGTAGTATCCGTCACCATGTTTCTCCATGGCAATTATGGAACTCGAGCTGTAGATCATAACCGCCCCGACGACAATCAGGATTATTGTAACAATAAACAGCGCGATATCCGGTCTACCTCTCGTTAATGAAGACTGTTCGCCCATATTACCTGATCCTTTTCACGACCCATTTGCTCAACCATGACAGCTTCGTAAAAAGTCCAACTTCTGCGTTCCGCTGCATCCTTTGTCGCTGCGGCGTACCGTATAGTACGCCTCATTCCTCATGATTTGCGCACCTTGACCTTGAAGCTTTTTACTTTGCCGTCCAATCTTGATTTGTTACGAGTCCATCAACTATACCCTTGAAAACAATCCCCCGCTCCTCATAATTTTTGAATTCATCAAAGCTTGAGCAGCCGGGCGACAGCAGCACAATGTCACCGGATGTCGAATTGTCGCGAGCCATACTGACGGCATCCTTCAGGTTACCTGCAATTTCAGTCCTTGCGATTCCACCGATGATGGAATTTATCTCTCTTCCGGCTTCACCAAAGACGATCAGCATTTTTGCCTTTTTCCTTATAAGCTCCGCAAGTATTCCAAAGTCCCCGCCTTTGTATCTGCCTCCCATAAGGAGCACAACCGACCCGGGGAATGATTCGAGCGCCCTGTATACCGCATCCACG
>JAUXBI010000175.1 GCA_030619435.1 Syntrophaceae bacterium | reverse complement strand
GCCTATTCTCCGCAGGCACGGGGGCGAAGCGAACGGGCCTTCGGTACGCATCAGGGTCGGCTTCCCAGGGAACTGGCCCTGTATAGAATCACCACGATGGAAGCGGCCAACCGGTATCTATCCGAAGTATATCGACCGGCATTTAATGCCGAGTTTATGCAACCCGTCGCCGAAGAAGGCACTGCCTTTGTACCCTGGGTTGGATCAAACCTTGACGATATCCTGTGCGAGCAGTACGACCGAACAGTGACTGCCGACAACTACGTCAGCTTTGAGGGGAAAACGCTGCAAATCCCTGCTAACCGGTATCGATGCCATTACGTCAAGGTCAGAGTGCGTGTTCATCGGTACACTGACGGAGCACTGGCTGTTTTTCACGGCCCGAGAAAGTTGGCTGATTATGATGCACAAGGAAAACTGAAAGAAAACAAAAAAGAAAAGGCAGCGTAAGTCCGCCGCTCGCCACTTCCTCAGAAAAGCTGCTTCAGTCTACGACTTCCGCAGCTTTTCTGAGCAATACAAAGCGGACAATTCATTTGCTACAAAACCGGACAGTTCTATTTGTTGACAACAGATTATTTTTCAACAACCTATCAGAAGCAAGCAAACTGTCCGGTTCGCAATGGTCACCGGCAGGTGGCCAGTGAGTGACTCCCCGGTACAATTTTCTGTTTGACTTTCAAGCGTTCACGTTATAGGGAGTATACGTTTTCAGTTTTAGAAAGGGTGCTGTAATGACAGGTTTTTCGGCAAAGAGGCTTTTGAATTTATCCAGCTTGCTTAGCCTCGCTCTTAGCAGGGGTAAATGCCCGCGGCCTGTCATTTCTGTGGTATAACGAAACAACAGATAAAGAGATGTAAAGGGCCATGGGCGATATGTCACATGGCCCTTTTTTTGGGGGAAATAATGGCGATGCACGAAATAATATGGCACGGCAGGGGCGGCCAGGGGGTTGTTCTGGCGGCACAGATACTCGCGGAGGCGGCTTATATTCAAGGATTCCCGGGTGTTACGTCCGCCCCCACCTTCGGACCGGAGAGGAGGGGAGCACCCCTTACTGCTTCAACAAGAATATCGAATGAATCGATCAGAACCTTTTCGCAGATCGGGTCGGCCGATATCGCCGTCATCCTGGATGAAACCCTGTTTGAGACCGCAACCAGCGAGGGACGGATTAAAGAAAGCGGCCTGGTTATTGTCAACTCAACGCTGACACCGCAGCAGATCCGGCCCGTCGGGAACTTCACGGTGGCGACGGTCGACGCTACCGGCATAGCGAGAGAATATCATCTCAGCATGAACGGATCTCCCGTCGTGAATACATCTCTTCTCGGGGCACTCTCCATGGCGTCGGGTCTTATCTCTCTTGAAAACATCGAAAAGGGATTAAAGAAAAAGATGCCGCAGGACAAGGCCTCCCTTAATTTTCAGGCCATCCAAACAGCCTTCAAAAGAACGCTTTACGTAGGGAGTAATCCGAAATTCAGGACTCAGGAGAAAAGCTAAAATGGAAAACAGGGACACAAACATATCAGGCGTCTGCACACCGGACATCGGCGAGGCGGGTCTGACGGGGGAGTGGAGGGACGAAAGGCCTGTGATCGACAGCACTAAATGCATCCCGGAGCGTAAGGGCAAACCGGCCTGTTTTCTGTGCTGGCTCTACTGTCCGGAAGGAGTAGTATCTATGACGATACCCGTTGAAATCGATCTGGACTACTGCAAAGGTTGTGGTATCTGCGCGGAGGAATGCCCCCCCGGCGCTATAAAGATGGTGAAGGAGGTGGATATCGATGAGTGACGTCCGTATCATCACGGGAAATGAGGCGGCGGCGCTGGCGGTAAAACTTGCCGAACCTGGCGTCATAGCAGCCTATCCCATAACACCCCAGACCAAACTCGCGGAGGTGCTTTCGGAATATGTCGAGAGTGGAGAACTGGAGGCGGAATATATCAGGGTAGAAAGCGAGCATTCCTCTCTGACCGTCTGTATATCGGCTTCTACTGTGGGCGCCAGGGTATTTACGGCAACAAGCGCCAACGGTCTCCTCTATATGCATGAGCAGTTGCACTGGGCGGCCGGCTCCAGACTGCCGGTCGTCATGTGTTGCGTGAACAGAGGGGTGGGAGCTCCCTGGTCTATTTTTAATGATCACCAGGACTCCTTTTCGCAGAGAGACACAGGATGGATACAGCTATACTGCAGGGACAATCAGGATATTCTCGACACCATCATACAGGCGTATCGTATAGCGGAAGAGGTCTATATCCCGGTGATGGTCTGTTATGACGGCTTTATCCTCTCTCACACAATGATGCCTGTGGAGATACCTGATGCCGGAATGGTAAAAAAATTTCTGCCTCCATACAAACCCCATACTACTCTTTCCCCGGATGATCCAAAAACGATCAACTCCGTATTTTTCGCGACAAGAAGAGAAAACTCGGAAGGCATTCTCTGCGACGGTTACATGGATATGAGACACAAACTGCAGACCGCCTTCGAAAAATCCGGAAAGGTAATCAAGAACGCAAGCAGGGAATGGGCAGCGATGACCGGTCGGGACCATGGCGGTCTGATCTGGGAATATATGACCGAAGACGCCGAGTTGATACTGACGGGAATGGGTTCCATCGCCACCGAGGCCACACTGGCCGCCGACGCGCTGCGTGACGAGGGAATCAGAGCCGGTGTTGTAGGAATCAGGGCATACAGACCTTTTCCAAAAGAGGAGGTTGTGCAGGCATTCAAAAAGGCAACGGCTATCGCGGTCTTCGAAAAGTGCATCAGTTACGGTTACGAGGGGGGGGTCTGCTCGGATCTGAAGGCCGCCTTTTACGGCACGGATATCAAGACTCCCATCCACGATTACATAGTGGGACTGGGTGGAAGAGACGTCAAGACCGGAGAAATTGTGGATGCGGCAAGAACAACTCTCGAATCCATCAGGGCCGGGAAAACCGGCAATAAAACAATATGGCTCAACTGTTACACGGGGTAAGAGAGATTGAAACTGAAGGCAGCGGGTAAGGGGCAACTCTAAACTCGAAACAGACACCATCACAGGACAAAAAATGCATGAAAACATATTCAAGATAAACGAAAAGGAATACATCCTGCCGGGAAACAGGGCATGTCAGGGATGCGGGCTTTCTCTCGCGTACAGATACATCCTCAAGGCCCTGCAGGAAAATACGATTGTGGCGATACCTCCAAGCTGTTTGTGTGTGCTGCACGGGCTGTATCCCACCACACCAGTAATCGTACCCGCCCTGAATACCACATTTGCAAGCACCGCCGCGTCAGCCGCCGGTATCGTGGCCGGCCTGGACTCCCTCGGCAAAAAAGATATAACCGTCCTGGCTCTTTCAGGCGACGGGGGAACTTATGATATCGGCATACAGTCGCTGAGCGGCGCGGCGGAGAGAAACACCAATTTTATATTCGCCTGTTATGACAATGAGGCCTATATGAACACGGGGACACAACGCTCCAGCGCGACCCCCCTGGGCGCCATGACTACAACCACCCCCATCCTGACAAAACAAGAACCGAAGAAGGATTTCCTGAAGATAATGGAAGCCCATCATATTCCCTATCTGGCCACCGTTTCGCCCGCCTATCCAATTGATTTGTATGACAAGTTCTCCAAGGCCAGGGGGATAAGGGGAACACGGTACATCCATATCGACACTCCCTGTCCTCCGGGGTGGGGTTTTCCCACAAGGGATACCGTCAAGATCGGAAAACTCGCCGTCGAAACGGGGCTCTTTGTGCTGTTCGAGATAGAGAACGGCAGGTTCCGGTTCACCGGGAGAAGCAAGACCATGGCCGAAAGAGGAAAGCTCCTGCCTCTTGTCAATTATGTGGAAAAACAGGAAAGATTCAAAAATATGAATAGCGAACAGTTGGAAGGGTTTCAGTCATCGGTAAACAGCAAGTGGAATGAATACCTGAAACGGGCAGAGGGATAATAAAAAAGTTCACAGTTACCGGTTTGCGCAGTTAAAAAAGGCTGTCAGTAAATTG
>JAUXBI010000013.1 GCA_030619435.1 Syntrophaceae bacterium | reverse complement strand
CGGGGGGCTGCATTTCCCGGTCAATGGGGGAAGGATGATGATAGGTCCTCTGAATCTACAGTGTATCGTCGGATCTGACAACCCTCCCTGGCGCGGCATAAGCGAACAGGATGTTATGGATTCCATAGAAGTTATAAAACAGGAAGACCCGCAAATTGTTTCACTGTCCCCCCACGACAGCTCCGACTGGAGTGTAACCCGGTTCAGAGAGACATTTGGTGACAGATACCGTGATCTCAGGGTGGGGGAAGAAATAGTTATTTAGTGCCACCTGGAAATGGCTGTTTTCCCCTGGATCATCCAAATCGGACAATCATCCAGCGTACTAAGAAAAAATACACACAACCTGTTGCAAAGAGAACCATGCAGGGCAGAATAAGGTGCCTGTATACACGTCCGAAGGGGGCTCCAAAATACTGGTTTGAAAGCAGGAGACAAAGATGGAGGGGGGAAAGAAGAACCCCCAGAAAACCGCTCACAAGCGCAAGCACGATATAGGTAAGAATAAAGGAACCTTCACCCATAGAATGAACGAGAGGGACGATAATGGGGAAGGTACTCCCCACAAAGGCTATTGTTATCCCCGTAATCCCCCCCACTATAAAGGGGAGTGCAACAGTAATAAATACAAGAGGCACGGAAAAATCCATGAGCTCCCTGCTTATGGCCGAGACGGCATTGCTGTCCTCAAGAATCCCCTTGAAGACCAGTATGGCGATAACCATGTAGAACATCTTCAAAAGGTGGGGGTTTATGACAACCTCCCGGATTCTGTTACCATCCATTCCGTTTCGGAGCCAGACATAAGCAATAGACAGAATAAGCGCGATAATCAGCCCCGTTTCCTTCGCGGTGTGAAAATCGGGAAAGATATGCGAGAGAAGCATTCCCGCACCAAGCCCCACAAATATCACCATGAGGATGGGAATAAGTTCTTTAAAAAATGGTCTCGCGGAAATACTCTTATCTGTTTTCCCCGCCGCATGCTTAAGATCAATCCCTTTTACGGAAAGAGAACCGAGAGAAACGGCTACAATAGTAAATGGGCACATAACCATCATAATTGTCCAGAGATCTATGTCTGCCAGTGTCACCGAAAGGAGTATCCCCGGATAGAGGGGCCACCAGTATTCCCAGATATGTCGGTACCAGTAGTTGATGAAACTGAGCTGATCCGGCCTGAGTCCGCTTCTGTTTCCCATCTCTTTCACCATGGGAGCGGAAAATATCGCGCCCCCGGGCATGGGGAGAAGACCGATAAGGGCAGGAAACATAGCGAGATTCAGCCGGGGATTTGTCACGAGACCACGGAAATTGTTCAGGAGCCGCTCCATATGTCCCCCCAACTCCATACTGCTGCTGAGGACAAGAATGAGTGTAACTACAGCAGCAAGAGAAAGGGTTTTCGGCATCACGACCGAGCCGGCGGCTGAGAGAAGCATCGCACCCGGCGTTAACCCGAAGAGCACACCTATAAGGATAGCCCCCAGAAGGAAAGCATTCCCCAGCGAGACATTCTTCCTGATGGCAATGAGGACAAGAACAAAGACAATAAGTATCCTCATGATGGCCGGGATGTTCAGAATAATTGACATAATATCTCCGCTGAACCGGTACGAAAGTCAGAGGGATAATGCTTGGAGACCCATTCGTTAAGCATTTAAGTTAAGTACGGCAGAATACCCTGTTTTTCCCCTGCCCTTTGGCGTGGTACATGTTGGAGTCTGCCCGTTTTAGAAACATTCTCAGTTCCTCTTGAGATATATACTGGGTCACCCCGATGCTCACTGTCTTGTGCACTGATTTCCCGTTGCTCAGGGAATAAAAACCCTCATTCTCGAATTCCTCCCTTATTCTTTCCGCGAGAATGGTTGCCGCGTCTCCGGTTGTTTCGGGCAGGGTAACGGTGAATTCCTCCCCTCCGAACCGGTATGCAGCGTCCGTCTTTCTCAGACATTTCCGGATTATCTCTCCCAGCCTGACAAGAACTTCGTCTCCTTCAAGGTGTCCATATGCGTCGTTGAACTCTTTGAAATCGTCAATGTCCAGAAGGAGAAGAGAGAGTGGGTGACGATACCGATCGGCCCGCTCTATCTCTGATTTTAACTGGTCGTAGAAATGCCTCGAGTTATAAAGCCCGGTAAGGGCATCGGTGATGCTCAACGTCCGGTACATTTTTTCACTTTCTCTCAGCGCATCCTCGGCGAGTTTGCGATCCGTTACATCTTCAAGAGTTTCCACTGCCCCTATGATGATCCCTGCTGAGTCTCTCAGCGCGGATACGGTAAACCGCAGCCACTTGCCTCCCCCCTCCAGTTCCGGGAAAAAATCGGTTGCTTCATAGGCATCTTCTATTAATTTTGATTTATTATATTTGCCCGGGTACCAGAATGGGATTTCGCTTTGGCGTTCATCCACAATAAGATCAGCCATGACAGGTCTATATTCACGGTAGAATGCCTTCCAGTGATCTTCCGAACCGACCACCTCTCTGGCCATAATGCCGCTCAGCTTTTCCAGCGCCCTGTTCCAATATATTATTTTGTGATCCCTGCCTATAACAAACGCTGGCGTGGGAGAGTTTTCGAAGATTGTCTTTAGCATCTGCTTTCCTTTCCATGCCGCTTAGCAACAAAAAATGCCGTCTTCATAGATTGTAACTGTTTTCCCATCCAACAGATGTGCTGTTACTGTTTTCTTCTCGGTGTTTACCATGTCCCAGTGCAGTGCTGAGTCGTTAAGCCCAAGCCTTTTTTTCATGGCCCTTGTCAGTTCGGCAGGATTTCCAGTGTATGTTTCAGAGAAAGACGCCCCGAGGGCTATATGACAATTTCCCCATTGCCCCCCGTAATTTTCGTCGAAGAGAGTGTCTGCCATGAATTTGTCGATTCTGGAAAAACGCCTGTCGGTAAGGGAAAATTCTCCAACCCTGCAGGCCCCTTTGTCCATGGACAGTTGTTTTATTGCAAAGTCTTCGCCGGAGGTGGCCTCAATTCTGACGGCGCGGCCCTTTTCAAAGGCAAGCTTTATGTTCTCTACGTAATTTCCGCTTCTGAAAGAGGGCTGGTTGGCGAAGTAGTAACCCTCTGTCCCTCTCCAGTCGGGAGAGAGGAAAAGCTCGAAACTGGGTATATTATGACCCGAAACACCTATCCACTTTCTTTTTGCTCCCGGTCTTATACGAAGGTCGATGTTTTCAGATTGTATGTGGTAGTACGAAACTGCCATTTTGTTCAGCCATTTCTTTATTGCGCCCGCCTCTCTGTACACTGTTTCCCATCGGGAAGCCGGGTTGTCGCTGTCCAGAAAACATGCCTTTATTATCTGGTCGGTGTATTGCGCGAGGGTAAGTTTTGCGTTTGCCGCGAGTTCCGGTGTTGGGAATGTGCACAATGTCCAGCCGAATTCGCCAATCTCTTCTCTTCTGTCAAGTATCTCGCGAAGCTGTTTTCTTGCGATCAATGACTTTGCTATCTTTTTGGGATCCGCGTCTTTTAAGTGAGTCAGGGATTCAGGGGCACAGATAAAGATACTTCCATTGAGCGATTCATATAACTCTTTTTCCCCTGGGGGATGAAATACGAGTTGCCGCCTGTTCGCTCTGTCAAAGAAACAGCGTTCCATGTTTACTGTAAGACCGGCACGGGGAATGGGATTCATCCCCATATCAAGCAACTTATCGTAAAGAATTTCGGCAAGGCTTAAAGCGGGCGATTCGTATCGAATCAAAACAATGTCGCCCCGCTTGAACTGTCCTGTTCTGGCTTTCAACAAGCCCCATAATAAGGCATCGGCGTATCTGTTCAAGTGGTCTTTCGTCAGCGGCATTAATTCTCCCTCTAAAATGTTGCAGGCTTACAGATGTCATACTGTGGGCTCATTCACCTTTGAAGATCTTGTCAAAGAATTGAGCCTTCTCTTTGGGAAAGTAGATCGTTGTGCCCCGGTCGACAATAAGCTTTCCATCAAGGTGATCAAGCTCATGCTGAACCACACGGGCAAGGAATCCCGTATAGCGTTTGTTTATCTTATTTCCCTTCTCATCGTATGCTTTAACCTTTATTGAAGTGGCCCTGACAACATCGGCACTTATATCAGGGCACGACAGGCAGGCCTCCTGCATTTTTTCCTTGTCTCCCCTTATCTGCGTGATCCTCGGGTTTACAAGGACATCGTAATTGCCGCCACCCTTTTTTATCGGTGTCTTGTCGCTGAAGTTCCCGTTTTTGAACACCACGACCCTTTTACTTATCCCTATCTGCGGGGCGGCAAGTCCCGCAGCGTCATCTCTTCCAACAAACGTGTCAACAAGGGTTTCTATATCTTTCTTTCCATCTTCATCGAAGGGAACAGGGATCTCATCGGCATGTCTCCTCAGGAGACTTGTTTCCTCTTTATTAATCTTTTCATTTTCCCATAATTTCCAAGTCTTCATTCTTCTTGCCCAGACCCTTTCTGCTTTCGACTTTCTATTTTTATAACACCATGGGATTATTATTTCAACGCTATTGAAATAATATGAAAATCCTGATAATCCAGCAACGTGAGTAAAAGGGGGTTGGTTGAATTGATAGGAAACCTTATAACAGAAGTGACAAAACGGGAATTTTCCCGGGCCATGCAATTTACTGAAGGTGTGGATGCGTCTCTCCCGCAGGGAAAGACAAATCACGACATGCTTCTTTATCTACATATCCCATTCTGTGAAAGTCTGTGTCCATATTGTTCATTTAACAGAATTTTGTTCGATAAAGATCTCTGCCAGAGATATCACAGCGCCCTCAGAAAAGAGATACGACTTTACAAAGATAAAGGATATAACTTCACCAGCGTGTATGTGGGAGGGGGAACACCGACGATAATGATGGATGAACTGGAGAAAACCCTGCTGTTGGCAGCGGATTGCTTCAGCATCCGGGAGATTTCAGTGGAGACCAATCCCAATCATCTTACACAGGAGAATGTCGATATCCTCAAGAAGGCTGGAGTCAACAGACTTTCCGTGGGGGTACAGAGCTTTGATGACGAGCTTTTGAAGGCAATGGGCAGATATGAGAAATATGGAAGCGGCGACGTGATTGCCGGGAGGATTGCGGAGATATCGGGACAGTTCGACACCCTGAATGCCGACATGATATTTAACTTTCCTGTACAGACAGAAGAAAATCTGGGCAGAGACCTGGATATTCTGATTGATACGGGCGTGGATCAGGTGACCTATTATCCCCTGATGGTCTCGGAATCCACACGCAGGAAGGTGAAGAGAACTCTGGGAATAGTTGATTACCGGAAGGAAAAGAAGTTTTATCAACTGATTTCCACAAAGCTTGCCCCTTACTACCGTTTTTCCTCGGCATGGTGTTTTTCCAGAAAAGGAACCATGGTTGATGAGTATATAGTAGATTATGACGAATATGCCGGTCTGGGAAGCGGCTCTATCGGGTACATGGATGGCAGAAGTTATGCGAACACCTTCGACATACCTCAATATATTGAGATGCTGGACAGGGGAGAACTCCCATTGATGGCGGCTCGTGATTTTACGCCCACGCAGCAGGCACGCTACGATTTTCTGATGAAGCTGTTTGGCCTGAGACTGGATGCCTCCTTCTTGAGGAAAAAATATGGTGGCGGGGGCACATGGCATCTCTGGAGAGAGATATTCGCTTTTATGCTGGTCGGAGGGTTGCGCTACAAGCGCGGCACTTTTTACCTTACAGACCGTGGCAGATACTATTGGGTCATAATGATGCGGGAATTCTTCACCGCGGTCAACAATTTCCGCGACTTCTGCCTGGGCAGATAGGTGGTAGAGTTTGATGGATTCGCTACGAAAAGACTTTTTACGACTGTTTAAACTTTGAGGAAATGGTGCCATGGATGACAAGATAAGAGAATTACTGAAAACCCTTCCGAAGATTGACGAGGTGATCCTTGTTCTCGAAAAGGACAACGCTTTTGAGGGCGTCTCACGAGATATCGTGGTGGAAAAATGCCGCCAGATTGTAAAAGAGATGAGAAAAACCATATTGAATTCGGGGAAAGGCGGTGGAAAAATTTCCGGCACTTTTTCCGCTGACAGAGCGGCACAGGAGGTGCGAAAGAGGCTGCTTGCCCTTCATGACTACAGCCTGCGCCGAGTGGTAAACGCCACAGGAATCATCCTGCATACGAACCTTGGGAGAGCTCCCCTCTGTGGGGATGCCCTGAAAAGGATTATTGATGTCAGCGAGGGTTATTCAAATCTGGAGTTCAACCTTGATGAGGGGAAAAGGGGACTAAGGTATGACCATGTAAGAGAGATACTCTGCTGCGTATCTGGAGCGGAAGATGCCATAATCGTCAACAATAACGCCGCCGCAGTTCTCCTTGCCCTGAATACCCTGTCGGAGGGAAAAGAGGCGATCGTTTCGCGGGGAGAGCTTATTGAGATAGGGGGAGCGTTTCGTATTCCCGAGGTTATGGAAAAAAGTGGAGCCATTCTCAGAGAAGTGGGCACTACCAACCGCACGCACTTTTCGGACTACGAGAACGCGGTGTGTAACGATACCGGGTTGATTCTTAAGGTTCATACAAGCAATTTCAAGGTGCTTGGTTTCACGGATGAGATAGGTCTGGACAAGCTGGTGGAACTTGGCAAAAAGAAAAATATTCCTGTAATGAACGACTTGGGTAGCGGATGTTTCGTGCCGTTGGATAAATATGGTTTTGAAGGAGAACCGACTGTTCAGGAGGTTCTGAAGACAGGAGCGGATGTGGTGACGTTCAGTGGCGATAAGCTCCTTGGTGGACCGCAGGCCGGGATAATCCTGGGCAAAAAAACAACCCTGGACAAGATAAAGAAAAACCCCCTCAATCGTGCCCTGAGAATAGATAAATTAACCCTTGCGGCCCTTGAGGCGACGATGATGCATTACCTGGATCTCGACAGGGCGGTGGATGATGTAAGGGTGCTGCGGTCGTTGACGGAACCGGTTGCCGATGTCGAAAAAAGAGCACGCAGGCTTTTGGCCCTGCTGGAGAAATTATCCCTGAAAGACCTGACTTTCTCCATTATGGAAGAATATTCCATGGCCGGTGGCGGATCGCTTCCCACGCAGGAGATCCCCACCGTTGTTCTGGCTGTAACCTCCCGCAGCATTTCGCCAAGCCGGCTGGAAAGAAGATTGAGGAAGCTGGAAGTTCCCATAATTGCGAGGATATTTGAAGACAAAATCCTCCTCGACCTGAGAACGATAACTGAAGAAGAATTTGTTTTTATAAAGGATGGCATGAGGCGCATAGCGGGGCTTTCGTGACTTTCAGAATCCTGTTTCCCGATGTTTCCGCTCTCCTTGCTTTCCAAGCAATCCCCGGATGAAAAAAAGATGACACACGTAGATGACAGAGAGTTCAAATTCAGAGTATCTCCCGCTGAGGATGGAGAGAGACTTGATATTTTTTTGTCTAAAAAAGGCGCTTTCGTTACGCGCTCACAGGTCAAAAGAGCGGTCGATGAAGGGCAGGTACAGGTAAACGGCGTTGAAGTAAAACCGTCCTGTCGTCTGAGAAATGGCGACATGATCATTGTCCGGAGGGAAGAGCCAAAGGAATGCGACCTTGTTCCGGAAGAAATACCCCTTGATATCATCTATGAAGATGAACACATCCTCGTGATAAACAAACCCCATGGCATGATCGTCCATCCCGCGGCGGGAAACCGCAGCGGCACACTTGTCAATGCTCTCCTGTTTCATTGCGGGGATCTTTCCGGCATTGGCGGTGTCAAAAGACCCGGCATAGTACATCGCCTGGACAAGGACACATCAGGGCTTATGGTGATCGCAAAGTCGGATGAAGCCCACATCGGGCTGGCAGGACAGTTTAAAGAACATCTCGTCAAAAAAGTTTACAGGGTTCTTGTACATGGCGATATGAAGGAAGAAGATGGGATAATCGATCTGTCTATAGGGAGACATCCTGTGGACAGGAAAAAGATGTCCACCAACAGCAGAAGAGGTAAAGAATCGCTGACCCGCTGGAGTGTGGAGGAACGTTACAATATCGCCACGCTCCTTTCTGTCCGGATTGAAACAGGCAGAACACATCAGATCCGGGTGCATCTGAACGCCACAGGATATCCTGTCGTTGGAGACGCTGTTTACGGTAATTCAAAAAAAAGAATCGAAGCGGTAAAAGATAATATCCGGCAGGTAGCGTTGAGGAAAATTCGGAGGCAGGCCCTTCACTCAAGCGAACTTTGCTTCCATCATCCGGTTACGGGCAATCTCATGGAATTCTCATCCCTTCTTCCAGATGATATGGCTCAGGTATGCGATACGCTCAGGAATAGTGGAAACTAATGTTTAAAGCCCCGGAACAGAAATATGGCACATCAGACGCATTCAGATTTTCGAAGCGAGGCAACGTTCAGTATCTGGAGTGCCTGGCGCTTGGTGAGTGCGATTTTATAACCCACGCGTTTTGCACCAGATGGGGCGGCATAAGCGAGGGAAAGCTGGCCAATCTCAATTTCGGCACACGGTCAGGTGACCCCGAAGAGCACCTGTTGAAAAACAGGGATCTGCTCTGCTCCGCCTTTGACATCCCGGAACAAAATGTCGTTACTGTCAATCAGGTACATGGAGACAGACTTCTGATTATTGATGAAAAGAGGCAGGATTGGCGGCAGGATGGAAAGCTCGAATATGACGGCATTATTTCCGCGATGCCCGGCGTGCCTATAGGCATAAAGACGGCCGACTGCGTTCCGGTGTTTCTTGCCGACTGCGCAAGGCGGGTGGTCGGGGTGGTGCACGCGGGATGGAGGGGAACATCCCTGGAAATTGTCGCCAGGGCCGTAGGCACTTTCATGAAAGAATTTACCTCCACGCCGGCGGACATTCTGGCTGTTATAGGCCCGGCTATAGGTTCCTGCTGTTACGAGGTTGACGAATCCGTTGTCCATCACTTTGATAACAAACGGTGCAAAGATCCTTTCTTAGCCAGGTGTAAAGAGGATGGGAAATGGATGCTTGATCTGCCCGCGGCCAACAAATCCCAGTTGCTTGACGCGGGCGTTCCCCCGGAAAATATATTTTCCGCTGATATCTGCACGTCATGTAACAGGGACACCTTTTTTTCGCACAGGAGGGAGCGTGGCGATACGGGAAGACAGTTGAGCTTTATAATGCTGCGACAGGCTGCTGTTCGACATAACATGTAAAAAATCCTTGACATGTTCGCTGCTTTGATGTAGATGGCTTCTTCATACGTGGTTGTGTGCTAAACCCTTCCTTTTGAAACATTTCGAGAGACCAGATTAGCCACCGAGAAGAAAAGAATATTATAGAATACACCTTGAGTACTGAGGGCTTTTGACAGCTCCAAATCCATCATAAATTCAAAATTTGTTCTGTAACGTAATCAACCGGATTCACAATGTTCAGGTTTTGAAAAAGTTAACATCTTAAAGAAATTCTGGTTTATGCCCGGAACCTGTTTTTATGCTCTCCATAGATTTTCAAAGAGATAAAGCGATATGGTACATGCCTGTCTGAACAGAAGGAGTGGTATCTGTGTGCATGCCCTGAAGGATAAATAGCAAGAACTGACGCCAGAACATCAATAAAGGAAAGATATATGAACATTTCAGAAGTCAAAAGTAAATCCATAAGCGAACTTAATACATTGGCGGAAAAGCTTAACGTAGCCGGCGCAAGCGGGATGAAAAGGCAGGATCTTATCTTTGCGGTCCTTCAAACTCAGACCGAGAAAAACGGCACCATCACCGGAGAAGGTGTCCTCGAAACACTTCCTGATGGATTCGGTTTTCTCAGATCAGTAGGTTACAACTATTTTCCGGGACCTGATGATATCTATGTTTCTCCCTCTCAGATACGTAGATTCGGGATGAGAACAGGAGACACGATATATGGCGAGGTGAGACCTCCGAAAGAAGGAGAGAAGTATTTTGCCCTCCTGAAGGTGGAATCCATAAATTTTGAGGCTCCGGAAGCGGCCAGGGGCAAGATACTCTTTGACAATCTGACCCCTCTGTATCCCGAAGAAAAGTGGATGCTGGAATCGGATCCGGAGAACTACTCAACAAGGATTATGGATATTTTTACACCGATAGGCAAGGGACAGAGAGGCCTTATCGTATCACCACCCAGAACAGGGAAAACGGTCCTCTTAAAAGATCTCGCCAACAGCATTACCGCGAATCATGAAGACGCCATACTGATGGTTCTTCTGATAGATGAACGCCCTGAAGAAGTGACAGACATGGAAAGAAGCGTTTCCGGCGAGGTTATCTCTTCAACCTTTGATGAAACCGCCACACGGCATGTCCAGATCGCGGAGATGGTTCTCGAAAAGGCCAAGCGTCTGGTAGAACATAACAGAGATGTTGTCATACTTCTGGACAGCATTACCAGACTTGCCAGGGCATATAATTCCGTTGTGCCGCCAAGCGGGAAGGTACTCTCCGGCGGTGTTGATTCCAACGCCCTGCACAAACCGAAGAGATTTTTCGGCGCCGCGAGGAATATTGAAGGAGGCGGCAGCCTCACAATAATCTCGACTGCCCTTATCGATACCGGAAGCCGGATGGATGAAGTTATCTTTGAAGAGTTCAAGGGAACAGGAAACATGGAGCTGCATCTCGACAGAAGAATCTCCGACAGGAGAATTTTTCCCGCTTTCGATCTTGTCCATTCGGGCACAAGAAAAGAAGAGATGCTGATCGAGAAGGAAAATCTGAACAGAATATGGATACTGAGGAGACTCCTGCAGGAGATGAACCCCGTGGATGCCATGGAATTTATCATTGATAAGATAAAAAGAACAAGCACCAACAAGGAATTCTTTAAATCTATGAACCAGTGAGTAGAATTATTTACTTGAAACTTGTTTTGATATGGATATAATAGCGATTTTTCAATGCTGAAGGAGGCTGATAGAAATTATGAAAAAGGATATTCACCCGGAATATAAGGAATCGAAAGTGACATGTGTCTGCGGGAATGTTATTGAAACCAGATCCACCAAAGGCGATATCAAAATTGAGGTATGCTCCCAGTGTCACCCCTTCTTTACCGGAAAACAAAAAATAATGGATACCGCTGGAAGAATAGAAAAGTTCAACCGCAGATATTCCAATCTTGAAAAGTAGCAACCATAACTGATCAGGCACAAAGCGGTTTTGTTTCTACTGACAAGGTATCCCCACCTCCTCTTTGTGCCTCTGTGACAAACAGTTACTTTTTATCAGGTATCTTCCGCGGCCCGGAAGGACCGTCCTTTTAGAGCCATTCCTATCTCTGAAGTAAATCACCGTCAATCCAGGAAGAATAGTATGCTGACAAAGCTTAAAGAAATCGAGGAAAAATATCAGAATCTGGAAGAATTGTTGAGCGATCCCGCTGTAATCGGCAATTATGACGAATACCGGAAGTATGCCAAAGAGCATGCCTCCATTTCAGATATCGTGCAGACCTACAGAGAATATGGAGATATAAAATCCCAGATCGAGGACAATAAAGATCTTCTCAAAGATGGGGACGAAGAGCTGCGGGAACTGGCGAAAGAGGAACTTCCCCAGCTGCGGGAAAAGCTGCAGGTTCTGGAAGAAAAGTTGAAAGTCCTTCTGCTTCCGAAAGATCCAAATGACGAGAGAAATGTATTTCTGGAAATAAGGGCCGGTACAGGCGGTGATGAGGCCGGACTTTTTGCCGAAGATCTTTTCAGGATGTATACCAGGTACGCGGAGAGATATGGCTGGAAAGAGGAGATTATAAGCTCCAGTCTGTCCGGAGGCGTGGGAGGCTTTAAGGAAGTCATACTGCTTATCGAGGGGAACGGCGCATACAGCAGGCTGAAATACGAAAGCGGAGTTCACCGCGTACAGAGGGTTCCCGTTACCGAGACACAGGGGAGAATCCATACATCCGCTGTAACGGTGGCGGTTCTTCCTGAAGCGGAAGAAGTGGAAGTGAACATTGATCTTAATGATCTCCGGATAGATGTCTATCGCTCGACAGGTCACGGAGGACAGAGCGTCAACACCACGGATTCCGCGGTAAGAATCACCCATCTTCCGACAGGTCTTGTGGTGACCTGCCAGGACGAGAAATCGCAGCATAAAAACAAGGCAAAGGCTCTCAAAGTACTCCGAGCCAGACTTTTTGAACAGATAAGCGAGGAACAGAATGCCGCGATCTCCGAGACAAGAAAACAGCAGGTGGGAAGCGGAGACAGGAGCCAGAGAATAAGGACATATAACTTTCCCCAGGGACGGATGACAGACCACAGGATCGGACTCACCCTGTACAATCTGGAAAATATCCTCGATGGAGATATCGACGCTATTATTGACGCTCTCAATACCCACTATCAGGCCGAAGCTCTGAAATCCCCCGCTGTATGAATATAACTAATCCGACAGTCAAAAGTTTGCAGGCAGATGTGGTGTTTGCCATCATCCCATTGGCAACTCCTTATCTTTTTTAATCCTTTCAACATACATGACCAGGGTTTTATGAAATCTAATATTTTCCGGCACAGATGGGAGAAACTGATCCACTCGGTGATGATATGCATCATCCTCGCAGTCTTCGGAATGCTGGTGCTGCCCATCTCCTCCAGTGCGGATGAGCCAAAAACAGATATCGGGACAAAGGCAGGGCAAATGCTGATGATCGGATTCAGGGGCCTTGCGGTGGATAGCCGGTCCCCGATTATGCAGGATATCAGGAAGAGAAAAATCGGGGGCGTTATACTGTTTGATTATGATGTTCCGTCAGGCAACCCCGTCAGAAATATCAGCTCCGGGCAACAGGTAAAGAACCTTGTGGCCGATCTGCAGAAAGCAACCTCTGTCCCCCTTTTTATCGCGATCGATCAGGAAGGCGGAAAGGTATGCCGTCTGAAGGAAAAATTCGGGTTTCCCCCTTCCGTATCGGCGCAGTATCTCGGATCGCTGAACAGTGTTGAGACAACAAAAAGATACGCGGATGCGATAGCTGAAACATTGGCCAGTCTGGGAATAAACCTGAATTTTGCACCCGTTGTGGATCTCAATGTCAATCCGAATAATCCAGTGATCGGAAGACTGGAGCGAAGTTTCTCCGCCGATCCGACGGTTGTAACCAGGCACGCGCTTACAGTTATTGATTCTCTGCACAACCATGGTGTCCTCTCCGCAATAAAACACTTCCCCGGCCATGGAAGTTCCCTCAATGACTCACATAAAGGTTTTGTCGATATAACAGACACATGGTCTACTGAAGAGCTGAAACCCTTTGAGGATATTGTAAGATCCGGAAAATGTGACATGGTCATGACAGCCCATATCTTCAACGAAAAGATTGATCACGTATGGCCTGCCACACTTTCATCCAGGGTGACAGGGGGAATTCTTCGCGGAAATATGGGATACGCGGGCGTTGTCGTCTCCGATGATATGCAGATGAACGCGATACGGCAACATTATGGACTCGAAACGGCGATAGAAAGGGCGATCCTTGCGGGG
>JAUXBI010000015.1 GCA_030619435.1 Syntrophaceae bacterium | reverse complement strand
CCGTCCGGCACCGATCCTCGATCCTACTGCCGTTCCCGTAGCGATGAGATTGCCTGCTTCGGAAAGCTTGTAACTCTCTAGGACATTTACATCCTTCTGGGACTGGACGGTTTCGGGCCGTGCCTGCAGGATGAAGAGTTCACCGGTATTTCCGTCTTTGCCCCACTCGATATCCATGGGTTTGAAAAACCCGGCTTTTTCCGAGTAGTGATCTTCTATGATGGAGGTCCACCGCGCAAGCGTCAGGATCTCATCCTCTGTGATACAGAATCTTTTCCTCTCATTTTCCTCGACCGGTACAATCTCTACGGGGTCTTCTTTATTGGAGGAATAGACCATCTTTACTTCTTTGGTTCCGAGCTTTTTCTGGAGAATAGGTCTGTATCCTGTCTTGAGCGTGGGTTTGAACACATAGAATTCATCGGGGTTGACTGTGCCCTGGACAACCATTTCACCAAGACCGTAAGAACCGGTGAGCAAAACAGCATCTTTGAATCCCGATTCGGTGTCGATGGAAAATATAACGCCGGAGGACGCAAGATCGGAACGCACCATTTTTTGGACTCCTATGGAGAGCGCGATTGACAGATGGTCAAAATCCTTGTCTTCCCGGTACGAGATTGCCCTGTTCGTAAAGAGAGACGCGAAGCATCTCTTGCATGCATCGATCAGGGCGTCTTCCCCCCTGATGTTCAGGTATGTCTCCTGCTGTCCGGCAAAGCTCGCGTCAGGCAGATCTTCGGCTGTCGCGGAACTCCGCACGGCCACGTCCGTATTTTCCTCATACTCCTCACAGAGTTTCCGGTAGGCGTCAAGAATTGCCCGGTTGAGGTCATCGGGAATCCTGGCATTATAGATAAGAGAGCGGAGCTTCTCCCCTTTCTCACTGAGGTTATGCATGTCGTGCGTATCCAAATCGGAAAGAATGCTCTCCATTTCGTCTTTTATGCCGGCGGAGTCCAGCAAGTATCTGTATGCATAGGCGGTAATAGCGAAGCCATCCGGTATATTGACCCCTTTTGCGGTAAGCTCTCTTAGCATTTCGCCCAGAGATGCGTTTTTACCTCCGACCTGGGGTATGTCATCCAGCTCTATCTCGTTAAACCACAGCACAAACTTGCTGGTTTTCATAGGATTCCTCCTCTAAATAATATTGAATTTTTGACAAGCCCATTTTCTAACAATTCTGCCTTTTGAAGTCAATCTCAAAGTTTGTCACAGGGTCTGCCTCTCATAATCCTTTCCGCGGTTTTCAGATCATCAATAGTATTGATCCCCATGGCTTCGGAAGGGTCATCTATTATAAATGATCCGGTCTTGCGGCTTTCTTTGCGGGCGATCTCGAAGATATCGGTAAAGTAATACTCACCTTGGACATTTTTATTATCTATCTTTTTTACAGCTTCGAAAAGGAAGGCATTTTCAGCGCAGTATATCCCTGTGTTTATTTCCTTTATCATCTTTTCCTCTGCGCCGGCATCGCGTGCCTCGACGATTTTCAGGACATCTCCCCCTTCATTCTTTACGATCCTTCCATAACTGCCCGGATCATCAAGAATGGCAGTCATGACGGTTATAGCGGCACTGTTTGACCGGTGGTTTTCCAGTAGGCCTTCTATTGTGGAGGAAAGAAGAAGCGGCACATCCCCACACAGTATAAGCACATTTCCATCAAAATCACGCAGCGCATCGTCGGCCTGGAGCACCGCATGGGCAGTGCCCAGCTGTTTTGCCTGGTAGGCATAGATCAGATCCTGATCCTTCATGGCATTTTTGACCATGTGCGCCTGATGTCCTGTTACAACGACGGTTTTTTCTGAGCCGAGGTTTTGTGCAAGTTCGATAACATACCATAATATGGGCTCTCCGCAGATTGGATGCAACACCTTCGCCAGGTCGGATTTCATCCTTGTGCCCTTGCCGGCAGCCAGGATAATAGCGGCCAGACCTTCTTTTTTCCGGTTTGCCATTGGTTATACCTTTCTATCGGAGCAGATCCATGCCGGGAGGGAGTATTACCAGTACTTCCCGGATCAATTTCATGTCAGCATCCTCTATGACAAAGAGAAGAGGCCCATGTTTGAAGGCATCACTTCTTCCGGGTATTCTTCCCATTTTATACAATATAAAACCGCCGAGAGTCTCATAGTCTCCGTGGGGAATATCAACGGGTATCAGCTTTCGCACGGTGTCTATCTTTACCTGCGCGTCAAAGAGATATTTTCCCGGTCCGACCTTTCTATATAATACAGCTCCGTTACTGTGACATTCGTCTTCAATCTCGCCTACAATTTCTTCCAGTATGTCTTCGATGGTTACAATACCTACGGCTCCTCCATATTCATCAACGATAACGGCCATATGTTCGCTCCTTTCCTGCAATTCAAAGAAGAGCTCCTTCGCCGGTTTTGTTTCAGGAACATAGAGGACGTTTTTTTTCATGCAACTTTCAATGAGAATCTTGTCCGGCGAAAGACGATTCTGATCTTTCCTGTAGATAGCCTCCAGGATGTCAAAAGAATACAATATGCCGATAATATCAAATACCTTCTCACTGTAAACAGGTATATGAGAATAGCCACTTTCGGCAATGACCCGGGCAGCCTCTTTCAGGGTAGTTTTTGCTGGCAGGAGGGCCACGTTGGATAATGGGACCATAATCTGTTCCGCCGTGGAGTCGGAAAAGTCAAAGACCCTCTGTATCATCTCTTTTTCCGACTTCATGATGTCCCCACCGCTCTTCTCCTCCTGCAGGAGCGATTCCAGCCCGTTTTTCGTTATGTATGAAGAATAGACGAGATCTTTTTTTCCTGAGAACGTGTAAACAACCCTTCGTGAGATTTTTGACAGGACAAAGACAACGGGATAAAAAATCCATGAAGAGATCCATATAAACCAGGAAATCTTAGGGGCCATAAGATCCGCGTGTTGCTGGAAGATGCTTTTGGGTATGACTTCGCCCACGATCAGGAT
The DNA here is from genome assembly GCA_030619435.1 of Syntrophaceae bacterium. GTDB lineage: Bacteria > Desulfobacterota > Syntrophia > Syntrophales > UBA2210 > UBA2210. Next base: position 9,717 of record JAUXBI010000015.1, on the reverse strand, counting down.
GAGGGGTATCATGACTACTATGGAGAGTAGCTCACCTCTTTCCGTCCCGAACGTGGATATGAACATGGCGGTGGTGATGACGGTGTTACTGACGGCGCAGAGATTTGTGCCGGTCAGTGTTGTAGACAGAAACCACTCCGGTTTTTCCATCAGCCTCAACGCGATAGATGCTGAACGGGAACCAGCTTTTGCCTTCTGTCTTACAATGTTGATATCGCAGGCAACCAGGGCGATTTCTCCTCCGGAGAACAGCCCTTCCAGGCACAGAAATATGAGGAGGGGGAAGAAAAACAAGAGATCAGGCATCGCGGGGGTCCTCCCTTTTCATGACCTTTATGGTCAGTATCCTCGCCTTATCTATTTTTTCCACCTTGAAGGTGTGTTTTTCCACGGATACCTCTTCACCTTCCGCCGGCAGTTTTCCAAACAGATGAAATACAAAACCTCCCACTGTGTCAAATTCTTCCGTCGAGACAGGAACCTCCACAAGTTCGCTGAAGTTTTCAATATCCATCATGCCGGAGATCATAAATGTATCTTCACTGATCTTGCGAAACATTCTCCGGGTGTCGCTGTGCTCTTCATAAATATCCACAAAAAGATTCCTGAGAATATCATTCAGAGTTACAAGCCCGGCCACACCCCCATACTCGTCAACCACCATGGCCATCTTGAGCCTTCTTGTCTGGAAGTCTCTGAGCATTTCGTCCGCTCTCTTTTCCATAGGGACAAAGTAGGGCTTCTTGAGAAGATGTTGCCAGTTGACACCCCTGTACTCCCCCCCTGTTTCGACCAACAGGTGTTTTGCATGCAGAATGCCCAGGATATTGTCTCTGTCTGTTCCATAGACAGGTATTCTTGATACACGTGCCTTTATAATTTCCTGTTCTATTTCCCGTATATCCATGGAGATCGGGAGGCAGAACATGTCAACCCTCGGTATCATTATGTCCGATACCCTGGTGTCGGCAAGCTCAAATACCCTGTGGATCAGGTCCTTCTGGGATTCTTCCAGAGCGCCTTCCTGATGGCCTGCATCAACCAGTGCCTTGAATTCGTCTTCGGTTAGCGCCTTTTTACCTCCCCCGCTGTCCTTGCTGAAGAGCGATACGAACATGTCTGATATCTTTTCAAGAGACCAGACCACAGGGCGCAACAGCCCGGTGACCAGGACCAGTGGAAGCGCAACGGCGCTGGAAAACCGAATTGGATGAGTAACCGCGAAGGTCTTTGGTATCGCTTCGCCGAAGATAATAAGGGCGATACTTGCGGCGGCTATTGCCATCCATTTGCCTTCAGTCCCAAAGATATAGATAAAGGCGGAAGTTGTTAGAACAGAGATCGCGATATTTACGGATTCGTTGCCTGCAAGAATGGTGACGAGAAGTCTCCTGGGTCGTCCCAGCAGCTTTCTGACAGATGCCGAAAAGGGGATCTTCTCCTCCATCATCTTGTGAAGATGCAGGGAGGTAAGGGAAAATATAGATGCTTCCGAACCGGAAAAAAATCCCGACAGGCCGAGAAGGACAGCCAATAAGATCAGCTTAAAGGTAAGTTCGTATTCCAATGGTTTTAAAAACTCTCGTTAAGGCGTCAAGTACAAATAACTTATACAACTTATTTGTGCCTGCCTCCTGATAGGATCAATCCCAGATTGGAGGTAAAAGAGGAAGGCAGGGCAACCAACCTTTCCAATTTCCCGTAGACTAACCTTACTTTTAGAAAAAGTCAACATATCAGGCAGGGTTCGGGGATTCGGAGGTTCAGGGTTTTTACGCGACCATCAGGATCGGAGATCTCCGATTACCCGTGATATCTTCTCGGCGCGTGATAAGAGATACTCGAATTATCGAATACGCCAAAGCGGATTCTTATAAAATCATAGATTTCTTTTGGGATATCTATGTCACAGCAACTTTCTATTCCCTCGAATCCAGGGGATGAGTTGGCTTCGCATATCTTGTAATGATCCCCGGCAAACAGCAGGTCTATTCCCGCCATGTCCAGTTTCAGTATCTGAGAAGTTTGCGTTGCCAGCCATTCGATCTCAGGGGTGATCTCGTGCTGTTTGACATTGCCTCCGCGGGAATAACTTGCCTTGAAACTGCCGTCCGATACGCTTCTCTCCATGCAGACAACCGCTCGTCCCCCTATGGTTATGACCCTCAGGTCGCGACCCATCGTTGATTCGATAAATTCCTGAAGAATGATATTGGTTGTGCTGTCCGATGCCTCTATCAGGTGCATCAGATCTTCAAAACTAGTCTCCGATTCAGACAGGAATACGCCAAAACCCTGAGAGCCGGAGAGGGTCTTGACAACAACGGGGAATCCTATATGCTCGCGGACCTTTTTCATATCGACAGGAAACTTTGCGAGCATTGTTTTGGGAATGGGCAGGTTATTTTCGGCCAGAATCTGGTGCGTGTACAGCTTGTCCTTGACAACTTCTATGCTGCGTGAAGGGTTGAAAGAGTACACTCCCAGCCGCTCCAGATGTCTTATTATGGCCAGCGCGAAGTATGTTGTGCCCGCGCCCATCCTCGGCAGCAGGAAATCCGGCAATGACACGGGTTCACCGTCGAGCAGGATACTCTCGCGATTTTCTCCGGAGACGATCAGCTCGAATTGCTCCGGCTGTATGACGGTAATGTCGATATCATTTTTCCGGGCGGTTTCCACCAGGCGGTTTATCTCGTATGTCTCAGGCTTTAACCTGTTTGCCTCGTCCTTATATAATATCCAGCCTTTCATGGGTGCAACCTCCCGTGTTCTTAATCTTATAACAGCCTGTCCTGTCGCGGGGAGAATATATGAGAACTCTTTCTTTATGTCAATTGAGAAAAGAGATTGTTGCACACGGGTGGACCCATCAGAGTTAATCTATTGACAAAAATGGAGGTTTGGGTCACAAATAGAATAAACTGTGGCCGTACAGGTTCTTGGAGAGTATGAAATGGAGCAATTCAACATCATTACAGGGTTCAGACCTAAAGGGGATCAGCCCAGAGCAATAGCAGGGCTTATAGATGGTGTTGAGAAAGGGTTGAAACACCAGGTACTCCTCGGGGTTACCGGCTCCGGCAAGACCTTTACGATCGCGAATGTTATCGAGGCGACGCAGAGGACTTCCCTTGTTATCGCTCACAATAAGACGCTGGCGGCGCAACTCTATAATGAGTTCAAGCTACTTTTTCCGCAGAACGCCGTGGAGTACTTTGTCAGTTACTATGACTATTATCAGCCCGAGGCCTATATGCCGAGCACCGACACCTATATCGAGAAGGATTCCTCCATAAACGATAGGATAGACAAGATGCGCCATTCGGCCACCCGCTCGCTGCTGGAGAGGAGGGATGTGATCGTTGTGGCCAGCGTGTCATGCATCTATGGGATAGGCGCTCCGGACAAATATGCCGATATGCAGATACTTCTGGAAAAAGATATGGAAATCGGGAGAGATCATCTACTCAGAAAACTGGTGGAGATACAGTATGAACGCAACGATATAGATTTTCATAGAGGCACCTTTCGTGTTCGTGGAGATGTGGTAGAAATATTTCCTTCATATGAAGAAGAACGGGCGATAAGGGTGGATTTCTTCGGAGATGTTATTGAATCCATATCTATCGTGGATCCCCTTCGGGGGAAAAAGTTGGGCAGGCTCAACAGAACCGCCATATACCCGTCAAGCCACTATGTGACCACAAGAGACACCCTGGCGAGGGCCATTATCGCGATAAGGGACGAGCTGGCACCGCGTCTTGACAGTCTGAGATCGCAGGGCAAACTCCTGGAGGCGCAGCGCCTTGAACAGAGGACGATGTTCGACCTGGAGATGATGGAGGAGATGGGATACTGTCAGGGCATAGAGAATTATTCCCGTCACCTCACGGGGCGCGCGCCGGGAGAAGCGCCCCCCACGCTGATGGAATATCTGCCCGGGGATGCCCTCGTGATCATCGATGAGAGTCACGCTACTGTTCCTCAGATAAACGCCATGTACAAGGGGGATCGATCACGGAAGGAAACCCTTATAGAATACGGATTTCGGCTCCCCTCCGCCCTTGATAACAGGCCCCTTACCTTTAAAGAATTTGAGGCCTTTTCAAATCAAAGACTCTATATCTCGGCTACCCCGGCGGATTATGAACTGAAAAAGTCGGGAGGTGTGGTTGTGGAACAGATAATACGTCCCACCGGGCTTATGGATCCGGAAATCGTGATCAGGCCGGTTGCCAATCAGGTGGATGATCTGTTCGGCGAAATCAACAAGAGGGTCGAACAGGGGGATCGTGTTCTTGTAACCACGCTGACAAAGAGGATGGCGGAAAACCTTACTGACCACTATCACGATCTCGGGATGAAGGTGGCATACCTTCACTCCGATATCAACACCCTTGAAAGGGTTGCGATTATCAGGGATCTTCGGATGGGGAAGTATGATGCCCTTATCGGGATAAATCTGCTCAGAGAGGGGCTCGATATCCCGGAAGTTTCTCTTGTGGCCATTCTTGACGCGGACAAGGAAGGATTCCTGCGTTCCGAACGCGCGCTTATACAGACGAGCGGACGGACGGCGAGAAACATAAATGGCCAGGTCATAATGTACGCGGACAAGATTACGGGGGCCATTCAGGCATGTCTTGAAGAGACGAAGAGAAGACGGCAGATACAGCAGCAATTTAATAGAGAGAACAATATTACCCCGGAGTCTGTCAAAAAGGAGATAACCGACATCCTGGGCTCCGTCTATGAAGCGGATTATGTTACTGTCAGCGTTGAGGAGAAGATGGAGGCGTATATGTCCGGAGATGTCCCCGCCATGATAAAAAAACTGGGAGGAGAGATGAAACAGGCAGCCAAAAACCTCGAATTTGAAAAGGCGGCAAAGATCAGGGACGAGATCAGAGAACTGTCGCGAATAGAGACGGAGATCGGGTTGTGGGGATAAAAGATGTGAACCTGCTGAAAGAGAAGATAAAAAATGCCCCCGGATATTCGGGCGTTTATCTCATGAAGGACGTAGACGACAGGGTCATCTACGCCGGGAAAGCAAAGAATCTGCATGCCCGTGTACGTTCATATTTCGGGGGAACGGATTCAAGAAGGATGGTGCCGTTTCTGCTTTCCAGAATAAAGGATATAGAATTTATCGTCACAGATACGGAAAAGGAGGCCCTGATCCTTGAAAACAATCTGATAAAAAAATACAGGCCCAGGTACAATATCAACCTGAGAGATGATAAAAATTTCTACAGTATAAGGATTGACACAAAAGAAAAATTCCCCCGCTTTCAGCTGGTGAGGCGCGTGCAAAAAGACGGAGCGAGATATTTTGGGCCCTATTCATCAGGCGCTTCGGTGAAACAGATGCTTCACTATCTGTATCGCATATTTCCCCTCCGGACATGCAGAGACCTGGAATTCAAAACGAGGAAGAGGCCATGCATGGAGTTTCAGATAAAGAGGTGTCTCGCCCCCTGCTGCAACCTTGTTACGGGCAGAGATTACCGAAAGATTGTGGTGGAGGCGATACTGTTTATAGAGAGGCGCGGCGGGAGACTTGTCCGGCAGCTCCGGTTGCGGATGGACAGGGCCGCTGAAGAGCTGAACTTTGAGGAGGCGGCGCGGATAAGAGACAAAATCAGCGCGATTGAAACAACACTGGAAAAACAGCGGGTAGTGTCCACATCTTTCAAAAATCAGGATATTTTCGGTCTTTACAGGGAGGGGGACAGGATTCAGGTATACGCCATATATGTAAGGAAGGGAGCCATCATCGGGCAGCGGAGATTTTCCCTCATGAGAACAAGGATGGAATCGTCCGAGGCCCTGTCGTCTTTCCTGAAACAGTATTACAACACGGGGCCAACCATTCCCCGGGAGATTATCATTCCCGGGCATATGGAGGACACGGGGATCATCGAACAGTGGCTTACTGAAAAAAAGAGCGGGAAGGTCTCGCTTGTCGTTCCCCGGAGGGGAAACAAAAAAGCACTCCTTGGTATGGCGCTGTTCAATGCCGAGAATGCGTTGCAGTCGGAGGAAAAGCTGGAGACAGATAATGAAAGGACGCTTGAAGATCTTGCAAAAGGCCTCCTGCTGAAAAAGACGCCACGCCGGATAGAGTGTTTTGACATGTCTAATATGGGCGGGAAATATGCCGTCGGCTCGCTGGTTTTCTTCAACCGGGGAGTTCCGGAAAAATCGCGCTACAGGCGTTTCAGGATAAAAACAAAGGAGGATGCCGACGACTACGGGATGATGCGCGAAGTGCTGGAAAGGCGTTACAGTGATGGGAAAAATATTCCCGATCTGATTGTTGTTGACGGTGGAAAGGGACAGCTTGGTGTTGCCCTTTCCGTGCTTCACGGGCTCGGACTGGAAGAGGTGAACGTCATCGGCCTTGCGAAGGAATCGCGCGCGCTCCTGACAGGGGGGCTGTCCCGGGTTTTCAAGGACCGGGACAGGGTATACCTGCCAAACAGAAAAAACCCCCTTTATCTCTCGAAACATCCGCAGGCACTATTCCTCCTCCAGAGAGTTAGAGACGAGGCCCATCGTTTCGCGGTAACCTACCATCGCAAGGTTAAGGAAAAGGAGGATTTTCGTTCCGTGCTGGACAATATTTCCGGAATCGGCAAGACTAGAAAAAGGGCGTTGCTCGCCCATTTTCTGGAAATGGATAAAATAGCGAACGCATCCCGTGAAAAACTTGAAGAGGTTCCGGGAATAGGGGAAAATGCTGCGTACAGGATTTTTGAATATTTTCATGCTCAAAGGGAGATTTGATGGTTTCGTGAATAATCAAAGTTGACATCAAATTATCCCTGTGAATCTAAATTGTTAATCAAAAAGGAGACAGGTATGGCTGAAAAAAATGATCAGGCAAAGCAGGTACAGATTAAGACCAGCGACGAAATGTCCAGGGGCAGGTACAGCAATAATATGCTTGTGACCCACAGTCCGGAAGAATTTGTCATCGACTGGCTTCTTAATTCTCCCGGCGGAACTCATCTGGTTTCAAGGATTGTTGTCTCGCCAGGTCATATGAAGAGAATTGCTGCCGCACTGGAAGGTAATTTGAAAAAATATGAATCGAGTTTTGGAGAAATAAAATCTGTAAAATCCAGCGAGCATAAATTTCATTAGCAGAAAGAGAGACTGTTGCGTAAGACGGACGCACACGTGCTATTCGATTCTTTGCCCCTGTCATCTTCTTTCTCGTGATCTGGTGAAAAAGGCATTCTTTTTATCAACTTTTCCCGGGGGCAATTTTTATGAAACTGTTTTCATTGTCTTTCTGAGTATTTTTATGAGCTCAGGGCCAAAGGTCTTTGATTTTGCGGCTGACATTATGCCGGTTTCACTCAGTGACGCTATGGCCTGTCCGTTTCTTCTTGACAGATCCATAATGTTCCGGTCGGAGAGCACAAGGAAAGCGGCTGTATTAGTTCTTTTTGCCGTTTCAAACCGCCAGCGGTAGAGGGTTTTCAGCCGATGTCTCTGAAAATCCTCTAAATCATTGTACCCGTCAATTCTTGAAACGCCTTCCGGATGAAAGGTTTTTTCACTCCACCTTACATCTGCCATTTTCTCAAAGATGATCTCCGCCTCTTCTTCCAGGCTATAGCATGTCAAGCTTTTTTTGAGGCAGGAGTAGAGGCCTGTCAGATAACGGGTATCAAGTGCCGCGTAATCCAGTTGTTCATTTGTCAGGGGACGTATATCCCATCTCGACCGTTGGAGCTTCTTTGTCTTCTTCAGTTCCACTCCCAGATATTCCCTGACGATTGATGTAAGAGAAAGAGCCGTGCTCCCCAGAATAGAAGCCGCCCTGTAGGTGTCGAAGATATTCTTGAACCTGAAGCCATAGTCCCGGTTCAGCAGACGAATGTCATTGTCACATGCGTGAATAATCTTGATGGTCGTGACATCCGCGAAGACATCTCCCAGAAAAGAGATATCCATATCCAGAAGCGGATCAAAGATATATGCGTGAGATTCCGTGCGGATCTGTATCAGGCACAGTTTTTCCCGGAAATACCTGAATGAATCATATTCGGTATCTATTCCTATATGCCGTGCGCTGAGTATATCACTTTGTGCCGATTCGAGCTTTTGCTGGTTGTCTACGAGCGTCCAGCTGTTGTCCATGAGAGAGCCCCTGCTATCGATTTTTTTCTGTGGACAAATACATCCATGATTGCTGCGCACTGATATCACACTTTTCCGGCTGTGGGAAGCTTTGCATGAGAATCAGCGGGGTCAGAGGGTCGAAATGTCTTAGACGATACAAATTCGATAATCTGCAGTCGTTAAAAAACTTGATTGGAAGGTCTCATGATTGTAATATCGCAACAGGTCAATTTTGACGGGCATATATTCTCAGTTACGCAGCCATGAGGACTTTCATAAGGTGCGGTGATGACAGGTCTGACAAATGTGTTGCATGCTTTGCGGTAAAAAAGATAGAAAGGACGCGCGCGAAAAACCTCATCTGCTGTTTGGTGATGGGCTTCCCGGTTATCACAGAGAGGTCATATGCTTTCCAAAATGAATATAGGTAGTTTATCCCTTAGGAATAATATCTTTCTGGCACCGATGGCCGGCATTACCGACCTGCCATTTCGGGTATTGACAAGAAAATTTGGCAGTTCTCTCTGCTTCACTGAAATGGTAAGCGCAAACGGTCTGGTCAGGAGGACTCATAAGAGTTACGAATATCTCAAATCATCCCCGGACGATAGTCCTCTCGCTGTGCAGATATTCGGGTCTGATCCGGACATACTTCGCGAAGCGGCCGGGATTGTGACAGCGCTGGGGGCCGACCTCATAGATATCAATGCCGGATGCCCGGTAAAAAAGGTGTTGAAGACAGGGGCAGGCGCCGCCCTGATGAGGGATCCAGCGAAATTTGGAGCCATTGTAAAGAACGTCAGAAAAGCCACTCATCTGCCGCTTACAGTCAAGATACGCTCCGGATGGGGGTATGATGCATTAAACGCTATTGAGATTGCCGGAATAGCCGAGGACTGTGGTGCGGATGCGCTGTCACTGCACCCTCGGACAGTAAAGCAGGGATTTAGCGGAACGGCTGACTGGGATTTGATTGGTCTGGCAAAAAAAAACATAGGCATTCCCGTTATAGGGAGTGGCGACATCAGAAAGCCCGAAGACGCCCTTAAAATGATAGAAGAAACCGGTTGTGACGGGGTGATGGTGGGAAGGGGTGCCCTTGGGAACCCTTGGATATTCAAGGGACTAACAGCTTTCATGTCAAATGGAGCCATGACCGATTCGCCTTCTATGATAGAAAGGGAAGAAGTAATACGCCGGCATCTGGAGATGAATATAGAGCTGTATGGCAAAAAAATGGGGGTAAAAAATTTCCGTAAACACCTCCTGTGGTATACTAAGGGGCTGAAAGGGGGAAACAAATTCAGAGAAGCCGCCGTCTCAGTAAACGAGATAAGCGAACTGCTTGAGATGGTCCCCGAATACCTGCAGACCTTATCAGGCGGGGTGTCTGATGCCGAAAGATTGTAATCTCATGTCACGGTCATGATTTAATAAAACCAGGTCGGATCATATCCCCGGGGACCCGGACTTCAAAAAATCGAGAGTTTCGCCCATACACCAATTACATCTGTTGTCAACAAATAGAACTGTCCGGTTTTGTAGCAAATGAGTTGTCCGCTTTGTACTGTTCGG
>JAUXBI010000189.1 GCA_030619435.1 Syntrophaceae bacterium | reverse complement strand
TTATTTTAGACCGGATTTTAATAAAGAATAAACAGTTAGCATTTTGCTATGTTCATCTTGCGGTCCTGTCAGATATTTACTTATACCCTTTCAAGGACGATGGCCATTCCCTGACCGCCACCAATGCACATCGTGGCGAGTCCGAGATTATAATCCTTTTTCTGCATCTGCAACGCCAGAGAGTAGGTGATTCTGGCGCCGGTGCATCCGATGGGATGGCCTATGGAAATTCCGCTGCCGTTGAGATTGCAGTTGTCGAGGCTGATGTCCAGCTCGCGCATGCACGCGATTGCCTGACACGCGAAGGCCTCATTTAATTCGATGTAATCAAAGTCTTTTATCGTCAGGCCGAGCTGATGCAGGACTTTCCTGGTGGCCGGAATAGGTCCCAGTCCCATATAGGCGGGATCCACACCGCCTGACGCATATCCCTTTATCTTTGCCATCGGCTTGAGTCCCAATTCCTTTGCCCTTTCGGCGCTCATCAGCACGACAGCCGCGGCCGCGTCATTAATGCCGGAGGAGTTGCCGGCAGTTACAGTCCCCTGACCGTCTTTTGTGAAGGCGGGGCGGAGTTTTGCCATTTTTTCCAGAGTTGTCTCCATCGGACGTTCATCTACTTCAAAGACCTTTGGATCTCCCCTGCGCTGTGGTATGACGACAGGCACGATCTCATCTCTGAACTCACCGCCGGCAATGGCCGCCAGTGCCCTCTGATGACTGAGAAGCCCGAGTTTATCCTGCTCTTCCCGGGTGATTCCATAGGCAACGGCGATATTTTCGGCGGTAAATCCCATGTGGTACCGGTTGAAAACCTCGTAAAGACCATCATTGACCATGGTATCGGTAATCTGGCCGAATGGCATGTCCATCCTGTAACCCCATCTGGCTTTTGGCAGGGCGTAGGGAGCATTGCTCATGGACTCCATGCCGCCCGCTACGATCATGTCCGCGTCGCCTGCCTTGATGGCTTGAGCGGCCAGTGCTATCGCCTTCATCCCCGACGCGCAGATCTTATTGACTGTGATCGTATTGGTCTCTTCAGGCAGACCGGCATATATGGATGCCTGACGCCCCGGATTCTGTCCCTGAGCCGCCTGGATAACGTTTCCCATAATACATTCGTCAAAATACGCGGGGGTAAGAGAGTCGTCGTAATCGTAATACTTTTTGTTTAATTCCGTCTTGTCGAATTCACCAAACACATCCGCGCGACATGCTTTGATAAAATCGGTGATGCCCGGTCTCAGCCCGGCCCTTTTGATGGCCTCTTTGATAACAAGCGCTCCGAGATCAACACACTTTACATCCTTGAGAGAACCTCCGAAAGGTCCTACGGCAGTCCTCGCTCCGCTCACAATCACCACTTCCTGCATAGTTTTGCTCCCTTGTTTGTTTATTTGTCCTCAGATATGTCAAACTCTTCCACAAACTCCACCTCTCTGGGGGATTTATAGGAAGAGAGATATTTCCTGCAGTGTTTCGTTATATCCTTTTCGTCGACGGAGAAACCCTGTTTTCTTATGACGAGTGCCCTCACAATCTCTCCTCTCATGAGATCTTCCTTGCCTGTTACCCTTGCGTCACTTACGGCCGGATGCATTCGCAGGACATTCTCAACCTCTGTGGGATATACGTTAAAACCGCTGGTAATGATCATTCGCTTCTTGAGTCCTTCCAGAAAGATGTGCCCCTCTTCATCGATCCTTGCCAGATCTCCGGTATGAAGCCATCCGTTTTTTATTACCTCCGCGGTTGCCTTTTCATTTTTGTAATATCCCTTCATGACATTGGGACCCCTAATAAGGAGTTCTCCAGTATCACCCGCCGGCAGCGGGGAGCCCGTTTCATCAAGCACTTTTACTTCAACCCCGGGCATTGGGAGACCGATGGATCCCGGTTTCTGGATCCCGTCTATCCTGCTTACCGAGCATACGGGGGAGGCCTCGGTAAGACCATATCCCTGAGCCAGTCTAACTCCGAACTTCTTTTCGAACATCGGCATATATTCCGGGGGTATTGCCGACCCGCCGGTAATGCAGAACCTCAGGGAACCGATGTCATAATTATCCGCTCCCTCAAACAGCAGCATTCCCAGAAAGACCCTCGGGACGGCCGCTATATATGTAACTTTTTCTTCTATGGCCTTGAAGATGTTTTCAAGATTGAATTGATCAATCATGACAACGCTGGCGCCTATCTTCAGTATCATCAGCATATTGGCTGTAGCCCCGAAGGAATGAAAGAGCGGGATGAGGCAAAGTCCTCTGTCCTCCTCGGTTCCGTAGCAGAGATCTTCGAGCAGAGGAGCCTGTGTGGACAGATTGCGGTGAGTGAGAACGGCGCCGAGCGGTTTTCCCGTCAGACCTGAAGTATAGATCATCACGGCGGGATCATCCCCTGTGATCTCCGGCATGTCGAGTTCGAAGGCATTCATTTCCATGGATCCGTTTATGGAAAGATTGCCATGGGAGTCGTCGGTTGTTATCAGATGTTCGCACTGCGGCAGCTTTCCCCTTATCTCTTCAAATCTTTTCGCCGATGGCGGGATGGTGATAAATGCCCTGGCATCACAGTTGTCAAGAAGATACAGCAATTCATGGGAAGTTGACAGGGTATTGATGGTTACAGCAACTGCTCCCAGCTTCAGGATGGCGAAATAGGATATGACGAATTCCGGTATATTGGGGAGCATCATCGCCACTTTGTCCCCTTTTGCTATGCCGAGCGCCTTCAAACTGTTTCCGAAGGCATTTACCGCCCTGTCCAGCTGGGCGTAAGAAATGCTCTTATCTTTGTATATAAGGGATACCCTGTCCGGGTATTTATTACAGGTATATTCCAGCATTTTTCCCAAGTTTTGTTCCATGCGTAACACCTCCATTTGTTATCATCAAAACACCGCTAACCCGATTATCACAACAGGCGGTTTACTTCAACAGAATTGAAAACTTAATAGTGTTTTGATTTCACTTACGGATGACGCCGGCTGATTATCTTGACATTTTTGCGTTGTGTAATATAAGTGTCAAACTCCGGCGCGGGAGGATCCGGCGCTGACAAGAAAACTTATGGGTGGGAGAATATGCCGGCAATAATTGATGGTAAGAAGATATCGCAGGATGTAAGAGATGAGATCAGAGAAAAAACCCTCCGGTTGAAGGAGGAAAAGGAAATTGTACCCGGGCTTGCCGTTATTCTTGTGGGTGATGATCCTGCCTCTCAGATTTATGTCCGGGGTAAAAAGAATGCGTGCAGGGAGGTGGGATTCCTGTCGAAGGAGTTCAGGCTCCCCGCTGATACGAGTGAGACAAAGCTTCTCGATATCATTGACGAATTGAATCGCGATGACGAGATACACGGGTTTCTGGTGCAGCTCCCCGTTCCGGAACATATAAGAACAGATGCCATTATTGAAGCGATAGATCCCCGGAAGGATGTTGACGGGTTTCACCCCTATAATGTCGGTAAACTTTTTTCCGGTAATCCATACCACAGGGCCTGCACGCCTGCTGGTATAATGGAGCTTCTTGATCGATATGAGATAGAGATAAAGGGGAAAGAAGCGGTTATAGTGGGAAGAAGCAATATAGTGGGAAAACCTCTTATTATGATGCTCCTTGAAAGGCATGCGACGGTTACTGTCTGTCATACGAGGACGAAGGATCTTCCAGAAGTTACGAGAAGGGCGGAGATCCTTGTGGCCGCGGCGGGAAAACCCGAGATGATAAAAGGCGAGATGATAAGAGACGGTGCGGTGGTGATTGATGTCGGGATCAACCGGCTCGATACAGGCAAGCTGGTGGGAGATGTCGCTTTT
>JAUXBI010000108.1 GCA_030619435.1 Syntrophaceae bacterium | reverse complement strand
TACCCCCGCAAAGCGAAATAGAAGAGTCAAGAAAAGCTCTTCAAAAACTGGGGGGGACTGCTGTTATAGGTGACATCCTGTCCCCCATCAAGGGGGAGGAAAAACACCTGAGATGTCCCACCTTTAGACGGGGTAATTCACTTCTGTCTAAAATAAGAGGACATCTTGTTACATTTGACTATTTCGATATGAAAATAGCAGCCAGGTCGATACCTGTCCAATCCTGGAAGCCCGGTACTTGCACCCATAATTTCAATTCCCGGGGGACGGCAATAACCTGATACACCGTCTGAATTTCTTCTCCAACGGGCCATGTTGCGCCCCCCTTGTCTATTGGCGTATCGAGGATTCTCATCATTGTGGCGAGATTCATCCTGCCTTTGTTTTTGTGACCCAGCAATAGGAGGTTCTTTCGCCGGAGCACCGTTTTGAAGCCTGCATTATCTTGAAGCTCTATTCCCCATGCCGGGTCTGTAAAGTGGTTTGTCGCAACAAGGAGCCCTTCGACTTCACCGGTCCGTCGTTTAATGTCAAATGGAGGCCACTCATAGGAATATGCACAGTTCTTATCGGCGGTGTTAACGATGAATGCAAAATTTGAACGGGTGGTGTTGAAGGCTGCGTGAAGTTGTTCCATTGTTGAACAATCACTTAAGAAAGCTAACAGATTTATTATCGCGGGCACCCTGTTTGAATAAGAAAGCGCGCCTCCCGAAGGCAAACCATTGTTTAGCTCCAAGAACAGTCCTTCTTTGTTGATTCCGGTAGTCGCATAGATGACACCGGCAAAAGTAACAATAGCGCAGGGTATCCCTGAAACGGCATTAAGAACAGTTACGGTAAGATATTTTGCAAATTCCTTATAACTGTCAAACCAGTCATAATTTCTGCCGAAAATGAGGGGGCCGCCCTTTGTATAATCACCCCAAGTGGCGATGCCCGAACACCCGGAAATCGTACCGTATAATTCAAGTCCGTTCAGCACGATATGTTTCTCAATCGACAGTCCCGATGTTTCCGCCATACCGTACAGGATTTCCTTGAATCGTTGGGGATAGAAATTAAAGAGCGACACGGCCGTTTTGTTCAGAGTTTCACGGGAAAGCCCCTTCTGGCCGATAAAGTAATCTTCGATGGCAATTTTATAGAGATGATTGAGCTGATCCTTTAGCAAATATCCGTACTGACGTCCCATCTGCCGGTAAGAACCGTGAAGATCCAGAATGTTCAGCTTTCCGGATTTATAAAGACTGCCCCCTTCAAACGTAGATACGGGTTGCGAAGACTGAACAGTGGTCTGCGCCGCTCCCGCAACCGATGTACCGGCAAGAAATAACAACGCAATGATTACAAGTAGAAAACTTTTTTTCATGTTTCTTCCTTTCATTATCACAATGTAACGGGCTGTTGTCCAACCAAGCTCGCCATCCTCCGGAACGCGTTTAGCGCTCCTCAACCCGTTGCTTCCATTTCATTTTTATCTTCCTATATTCGGAGTGAATTTATCAACTTATTAGCTGTGCTTTATCACAAACAGGAGCTGAATTCTATTGCCTTTCATTTTACGCGCTTGCTGCTTGTAGCAAAATTATCGTATAATCTTAACATAAGTCAAGGCATTCGGTTTTTTCCCATAGTATGAAACAAATAATATTGACAAACTCACAAAAAGTCTGTCATTCCCGTGAAAACGGGAATCCAAAAGCGTATGACTATTTAATCCCGACTCGTCGGGACTGGATTCCCGATCGGGGTCGGGAATGACAAAGCGGCGGCAGAATTTGGCGGCATAAAGTAGTAGCACAGACAAAATTGACAGTAACGATGGCAGATAAAGATTGGCAACGATTACATTTATAACAAATTAAAAATTTGTAAACAAATATGCTGGTTTGTTCGTCTATCACCACAAGAAACTCAAAAGGGAAATTGATGTAAGGGGGTAATATGGGATTAATAACAGCACATAATATCTATAAGGATTATCAGGTGGGAGAAGTCAGTTTAAGGGCGTTGAACGACCTGAATTTTGAGATCGAACCTGCTTCGTTTCTTTCCTTTGTCGGGCCCTCAGGAAGCGGAAAGACCACCCTGCTGAACCTCATCGGCTGTCTTGACACACCTACGGAGGGCAAGCTGACCGTAGCCGGTACAGATGTGGTCAGTCTCGACAGGAAACAGCGGGCGGCCTTCCGGGGCAAACACATGGGATTCGTCTTCCAGGATTTCAACCTTATTCCTGTTCTTACCGTATATGAAAATATTGAATATCCTCTCATTATGGTACAGAACGTTCCATTGGAAGAAAGAAAGCGGCGTGTCTTGAGTCTCCTGGAATCTGTTGAAATGACAGAGCAGAAAGACAAGTATCCCGATCAGATTTCAGGGGGACAGAAACAGAGGGTTGCCGTTGCCAGGGCTCTGGTTACCGAACCTGAGCTTGTGCTTGCTGATGAGCCGACGGCCAATCTCGACAGCAAAACGGCCTATATGATTATCGAACTGATGAAAGAAATGCAGAGAAAGTCGGGAACCACCTTTATCTTCTCCACTCATGACCAGAGAATAGTGGGCGCTGCCGAAATCATCTATACCCTGGAAGACGGAATGATCACCGACAGGAAGGACACAGGAGGGAATGCCCATGTATAATCTCTTCAAGATAGCCATCAGAAATCTTTTGAGATACCGCAGAAGAACCCTTTTAACGGCATCACTCATCATGGTCGGCGTTGTCTTTGTTCTGGTCTTCATGGCCGTCACTGGGTCCATCAAGAGCCTTCTCATCGGACAGATTACGGACTCCATGCTCGGCCACCTGCAGATTCACAAAAAGGGATATGTCGCATCCATTGACAATCTCCCGCTTACCATAACGCTGACGCCGAAGGCCATGCAGAAGATCGACAAGGCAATTAAGGACATTCCCGAAATCGAGGCATATTCGACGCGAATCAAATTCGGCGGTCTATTCAGCAATTTTGTGGAGACGACAAATATCCGTCTGAATGGTATAGTCCCGGAGCTGGAATTAAAGACGGTGCCTCTCCTGCCGGCAAGAATTATCAAGGGTGAGAAGACGCTGAAGAAAGGGGACATTCTCATACCGGAGCTTCTGGCCAAAGGAATGAAAGTAACGGTGGGCGACACGGTCGTGGTAATTGCCACCAACAAGGATGGCTCCGTTAACGGGAAACCATTCAGGGTCAGCGGCATACTGGAAAGCGTCACAGGGCCGGGTGGACGAGACGGCTATATCCACATCGAGGACGCCATGGAAGTGCTGAGAATGGATCAGATGGAGGTAAGCGAGATAGTGCTGAGGCTCAAGGACTTCGCCACGCTGCAGGACGTTTACGAGTCCCTCATGAATACACTTTCCCAGGAAAAGAATGAAGCGGGGAAGCCGGTATTCGAGGTCCATACATGGGAAAAGCTCTCTCCTTTCTACAATATCGCGCGGATGATAGACATCATGACGTTGTTTATCAAGATCATGCTTATCGCCATGGTTCTCGTCAGCATCATGAATGTCATGATAATGGCGGTTTATGAACGAATGCGTGAAATAGGCACCATTTCAGCCATAGGAACAATGCCGGGCAAGATTCTTTCCATGTTTGTTCTTGAGGGGCTTTCCCTCGGCATCTTCGGAGCGTTCATAGGGGATGCGATAGGCTGCATAATAATATACATATTGAACATTTCCCATATCACCTTCAATTTCGGCCGACAGACCGGGCTGCTGCTGGCGCCCCACATCGGTGTAGCCGATATCCTAATGGTTTCCGTGACAGTCATTGTAGTATCCGTAGCGGCAAGCCTCCAGCCCGCGTTCAAGGCATCGCGGATGGAGCCGATTGATGCCCTAAGACATGTATAGGAGGAATGTAATTCAGGTGGATAGGCTGAAGGCTGAAGACTGTTAGGAAAAAGCGAAAATACGGAGGAATTTGACATGAAAAGATTATTTTTTATAAGCCTTGCAATCTTGTTTCTTTGTGCAGTTATGGTCAATGCTGCCGAGATGAAAAAGATGAAAATTGCGGTTGCGGCCGATAGTAAAACTGCAGAAGCATTTGTAAGCAGTAAGGCTGCGAGATGTCCTTATTATCTTATATTTGACAGCAAGGGGAAATTGACCGAGGTTATTGATAACCCATACGAGGATGCAAGTGGCGGGGCCGGGCCTTCAGCAGCAAATTTCCTTGCTCAGAGAGGAGTTACTATGGTAGTTGCCGGGAACTTTGGCTCGAAAATAATTAATACGCTGAAAAATAGCGGCGTAACTCATTTTGAATTTAAGGGCAGTGTGGGTGATGCCGTGAAAAGGGCTTTAGAGGGGTGGCAGTAACATGCGAAAAAGCATAATAGTCATATTACTGCTGCTCCTGGCCTCCCCGGCACTCGCAGTAGACGGGAACAGTCTCCTCCTCCAGGTTGACAGAAACCTGAACCCCGATTCATACGAATCATATAAAAAACTGATCAATATAGAGCCGAACGGCAAAAAAAAGGAATTTATACTGTTCACCGTAAAGAAGGGAAAAGATAAGGTGGCCGCCATATTTATTTCACCTGCCAGCGAAAAGGGGAGAAGCACTCTCCGCCTGGGTGAAAATATGTGGCTCTATATCCCGAATATTGGAAAACCGATTCGCATCACCAGTCTCCAGTCCGTGGTCGGTGGCGTATTCAACAACTCCGATATACTGCGGCTCGATTATTCGTCTGAATACAACGTAGAAAAAATGGAGGACATGGGCGATGAATACATCCTGCATCTGAAGGCAAAGACCAGGACGGTTGCCTATGACAAACTGAAAATGTGGGTCCACAAGGAAAAACTTGTCCCCGTCAGGATCGAATGCCTTACGGAAACATCCATGCTCGTGAAGACCATATACTTTAAAGATATCAAAGATTTCGGAGGCGGAATCGTACGACCGGCGGTAATCGAAACCGACAGTCCCCTCTACAAGGGATACAAATCCGTCATGATCTTCGCGAAGATGAAGGCACGGGAGCTGGATGACGAGGTCTTTACTATGACCTTTATGCCGAATCTCGACTCACTCCGCTGATGGTATGAAATCAATAAAATTTATAACCTTACTTCTGGTACTTGTGCCGCTGCTTGCTTTTGCGCAGGATGACTATTCCTTTGACCTTTCTGAAATAGAAAAGGAGATAGAGAAAAAATCGTACACCATCGGAGGGTATCTGGAATTAATGCCGAGGATTTTCTGGCTTGATCATGATGCCGCCTTTTACAGGCTTAATTTCTATAACCGTCCGGAAAAAGATTACTTAGCTGAATACAACTTCAAACTGTCAATGAATGGGGCATACAAGAAGGGGATTTCAGAGGTCTACATCCGGGCGAATATAAGTACAACAGAGTCGGATATCAAATCCGGGACGGATGTTACCATCGATGAAGGATATCTGTCCGTCAAACCATCTTCCAGTTTCAACATCAGTATAGGCAAAAAAGCGCTAAAGTGGGGGAAGGGTTATGCGTGGAATCCTGTGGCATTCGCCAGCCGGCCGAAGAATCCCGATGATCCCGATCTTTCCCTTGAAGGCTATATCATGGCGTCGGCGGATTACATAAAAACCTTCTCCGGACCGTTGCAGGCCATATCCATCACTCCCGTTGTAATTCCCGTGTATGAACATGTAAACAGCGAATTCGGCGTGGTGAACAACACAAATTATGCGTGCAAGCTCTATCTTCTCCTCTATGATACGGACATCGATTTCATGTTTCTGAAGGGAAGCAGCAGGCCGGATCGTTTCGGAGCAGACTTTTCCAGGAATATAACTTCGAACTTTGAATTCCATGGTGAATTCGCATATATCGATGACATTACAAAAAAGACTGTTGACCCTACCGGCAAGACAACACAGACAGTCTATAATGCAAAAAGTTATCTTTTCGGCATCAGGTATCTCACGGAATTTGATACGACCTTCATTTGTGAATATTACCGGAATGGAGCGGGATTCACCGGTGAAGAGATGGATGGGTTTTTCGGTCTCGTGGACAACGGCTATAATGCGTACATTACGTCAGGTGATGAAACACTCTTGAATGTG
>JAUXBI010000009.1 GCA_030619435.1 Syntrophaceae bacterium | reverse complement strand
TGTTTGAAGCCATGAACAGGCGCTGCGGCAAATACAAGGATAAAAAAAGAGATGATGACAGATCTTTTCATGGGATCCCTTTCACATCACTTTACCGGCATATATGCGGTAGAAGTACAAATACCGGATGAATCTGATATAGAAAAATTTATCCGGTTTAATGAAGGAAACCTGGCAAAGCAAGTCAGAACCTACACCATACGAATCGAACCGCCTTGAGTGCTGCACTCAGTCCGAACATGAGAGTCCTTCCGTGTATATACCGAGTGGTAAAGAGAAAGAAACGAGTATCGAATGATTCGATATTGTCTGCTGGATAATACTACTATCTCGTTACATGTTGCAACCCTTAACAGAGACAGAAGAGTCCGGCATCACTGGCCCGTGGTGGTGAACTGATATACAATGAACGAATGACTGTCGAAGGCCTGGTTGGTGAACCTGATGTCTTGAGAAAACCAGGATTCATTAATCATAGGATAAACGAATTTCTTCATCTACTAATGTCGGCTGTATAATCTCTTTCCACTCAGGCTCATTCCATGTCCCCAATTTTTCGTGCATGGTAAGGTATTTTTGCGGTATGGGATGGGTGCCATAGACTACTTCAATCCCGTATTTCTTTTCGATAAAATCATGAAAATAGGTGATATAAGGACATGGTGGATATCCCACAATCAGCCCGGTGGCAAGGTGTATCACTCTTGCCCCGTTTCTCGTCATTTCATCCACGGCATATTCGATGTTGCCCCCGGGACATCCATCGCAGGTTGTGTAGCCGACAGCTTCAATTTCCATCTCCTTGTACCGGTTGAACGCTCCCTCCCTGTTTCGCAGTGATCGGAAACATTTTCCGCCCGCGCATCTGCGGTATCGATCACAGATGATTATTCCTATTTTGATTTTTGCACCCATTTTCATATTACCTCCTCATCCTTTTTTACCACGCAATATATCCCCTTACCCTCAAGCCCGGGACCGAAACACAGATTATCTGATTTGCACTGCGCTTTTCGGAGATCCCCGTCCTTCCAGCGATTGATCAGATCCGGCTCTCTGATTAAGGGCCGGCTCATGGAGATATAATCCGCCACTTTGTCTTCCACAAGTTGTTCGGCGACCTCAATGGATCGCATGCCACCGACCAGAATCAGGGGGATGTCTATCTCCCTCTTAAAAGCGTTCGCCTCTTCTCTGAAGTATGCCTCCCTGTCCTGAGAATCAATCTTTGATCGGCATGGCGAAAGTCTGCCGCTGGTAAAGGTGCCTCCGCTCAGCTCAATCGCGTCAAAACCGGCATTGCTCAATAGCCCTGCGACTTGAAGAGATTCATCCAGGTCCAGCCCGCTCTCCACGAAATCACGGCAGTTCATCTTGATCAATACCGGATAATCCTCTCCTACAACCTCTCTGACGGCGCCACACACTTCGAGATGAATCCGGGTTCGGTTACGAACACTTCCTCCATATTCATCCCGGCGTTTATTAAAAGCGGGAGAGAGAAACTGGCTGAGCAGATAGCCATGGGCGGAGTGAATTTGAACTCCGTCAAAGCCCGCCGATTTAGCCCTTTGTGCGGCATTGGCAAAAGAGCTGATGATTTCTCTGATATCCCGTGTTGTTATTTCCTTTCGCGGTGACTCTGTCATCATTCCGTCAAAATCCGAAACAACCAGGAGCGGCTGTCCTGTTAATTGCCCGGATGCAAAATAACCGGCATGGGCCAATTGCATTACAATCTTTCTGCCACACGCGTGAACCGCAGAGGTCATTTCCCGAAGTCCATGGATGAGCTCATCTTTGTAAATGCCAAGCTGCCAGGGACCACCCTGTCCTTCCGGCCGGACATAAGAATGACCGCTGATAATCAAACCAACGCCGCCCCTGGCTAAAGCGACCATTGTCTCGATCAGTTTCGGGGTGACAGCTCCATCATCGGCAGCCATCCCTTCCCATGTCGCTGACCGGACGAATCGATTCGGCAAATCCATACCATTGATCGCGCTGCCTTCAAATAGTTTGCTCATGTCTTTTCTCTCCTCAACAGCCTCGAGCGGTAAGATGTATATTGCAAGTTTGACCCCAGTTTTACTTTCATGGTAAGCAAAGTCAAGGAAAAGATGGCACTAATAATTCTGTTGGTTAATAATCAAGGAGGCATGGTTAACCTGTGCGAAATATATTACGGCTTGTACTGCTTGGAACCCTATGTCTTGTATTGGGAGGCTGTGGCTTATTCATAAAACATATTCCTCAGGGTCGAATCATATCTCCGACCCCGAGGGATCATTTTATCAAGGTTGGAGCTGTGAATTTTCACTACCAGGAATATCCCGGCAAGGGTGAGAACGTATTCCTCCTTCACGGTTTTGCATCCTCCACTTATACGTGGGAGGGTGTGGCACCATATCTTCAGAAACAGGGCTTTCATGTCTGGGCGCTTGACATGAAAGGTTTCGGGTGGTCCGATAAGCCGGAGGATGCGAAGTATGATCCCGTCACCCTCATGGAAGAAGTTAACCGGTGGATGGATGTGGTGGGTCTTGATAATGTGACATTTG
The DNA here is from genome assembly GCA_030619435.1 of Syntrophaceae bacterium. Taxonomy (GTDB): domain Bacteria; phylum Desulfobacterota; class Syntrophia; order Syntrophales; family UBA2210; genus UBA2210. The sequence goes on along the minus strand of JAUXBI010000009.1, from coordinate 12,647 downwards.
TGGGCAATTCGCTTGGAGGCGCTATCGCGGTACTCATGGCCATTGAACACCCAGAAAGAATAGGGCGCATGGTTCTGATAGACGCGGCCTCTTACAACCAGGCAGAAATGCCTTTTGTTGTAAGGATGGCAGGCATGCCGTTTTCACGCGGCCTTGCGAAACTCTTCTTCGGCCGCTGGGCGATAAAATGGAACATGAAAAAGGTGTTCTATCATGCTGACCGCGTGACGGAAGAAAAGGTAGACGCGTACTACAAGAGGATGTGCACCCACGGCGCGCTGGATGCTCAGATATCAGTGGCAAGGTCACTGGATTTCAGCATATTCGAAAAGTATACAGGGCGCATACCTGAGATAAAAGTGAAGACCTTGATCATATGGGGGAGAGAGGATAAGTGGATACCCCTTAAAAACGGTTTCAGATTCAGGAAAGAGATTGCCGACTCCATCATTACGGTGATCCCTGAGTGCGGTCATATACCGCAGGAGGAATATCCTGAGAAAATCGCGGGGCTGATAGCTGATTTCATGCAGAATAAACCTATCGAAGATTCGGGCATACCGGCGGGTGATAACAAGTGATCCGTTTCTTCGCAGGGTAACTACTCAGGTTGCTTAGACTGTAGGCTGAAGGCGTTTAGGTTACAATACAAAAAAACTAACAGTCTTTAGCCTATCTACCTTCGGCATGATCCCGACTTGTCGGGACAGCCTGACTACGTGAGTAGTCATCCCCCTGTGGACATGACAAAAAACGGGGCGTGGTTCGATGTGAACACAGGAGGATCTCTTCGCAAAATAGCCTGGATCGCGGGATTTCTTCTGAATTCACGATCCAGAAACTTTCTGACATGTTTTCTATCCCACCCCCCGGGATGCCTGAACTGCCTGTATAGGGTCAGGTCGCCGGAATAAAAATCCTCCGTATCCAGACCTGGCGCGTCCGGGCCATAGGCGGGCATGTTGAATATGGCAAGGTTGAGATAGCCAATGTATTCGTGATGTTCTGTCACATAATCAAGGGTGTTTTTCGCCTCCCTGTACGTCTCGGCGGGTGTTCCGAAGAGGAGATATATGTAGGTGCCTATGCCGGCATCCCTGAGATTTTTCAGCGCCATGGATGCATCTGTCAGATCGATGCCCTTATCGAGCGCGTCGAGAACACCCTGATCCCCCGATTCAAGGCCGATCTTCAGCATGACGCACCCGGAACGTTTCAGACTCCTGCAGAAGTCAGGGTCTGTCAGCTGGCGGGTTATGCGTGCAAATCCGTACCAGGGGATACCGGGGGGATTATCGACTATGGCCGTAAGGAGCGCCGGACTCATCGCGTTATCGAGAAAATGTATGAGGCAGGGGTTGTCGCGTTCGATAAGACCCTCAATATCGGAGATCGACTCCTCCAATGGAAAGGGAGAATAGGAACCGCCCTCGGCCTTTTCCGGACAGAATGTGCACCGGCTCCAGTAGCAGCCGTTTGACGCGCTGTAAGGGAGAACAAAACCCGGAGACAGGTAGGGTTTTTCATGGAAGGGACTGTAATCCGGTGACGCATGTCCATCCGAAGGGGACAATCCGAGTATATCAAGGAGAGGGCCCTCGCCTGGCCCCGTCACCATATTGTCAACAAGACCATCAAACGGATTCCTCCAACCGGGGTTGCTAAGCCATGATGTTACAAGACCCCCATCAAGAACCAGCCTTGCGTCTGGGCAGAGCTTTCTTATAAGACCGATCATGGAAAAGGCCGGTATGGCCTGGCTCAGATAGTTCAGCGAAATTCCAACAATGGAAGGCTCTTCATCTTCGAAAACAGCCGACAGTCGCTCCCTAAAATAGCCGTAAAAGGGACTCCTCTCCGGTTGCTCCGACACCCTTATGAGATCGGAACTTCTGAGAGGCGAGAGGCTGAGGTCCTGATAATTCACAAGGCTGAGAGCCACGCCATGAGCGCGCGCGACCTGATCGAGAACGCGGTCTATATCATTTACCGCCCGACTGTAGCGGTCTATATGTTTGTAGAGATTTGGGTGCAAAAGCGCGGAAACATTCGAATCCAGATGTTTCGATGCCCGCCTGGACCACGTATCGTCAGCCTCGACGGGACACTTAAGGAGACTCATCAGACCTTCGAGATTGGCATCCAATACGCGGCAGTAAACGTTATGTTTCCCAAGCGTCCCTAGGAGCTTTGCGATTCCCGCGGGCGGTTCGCAGGGTCTTACGACTGGAGGATTAATCAAAAACATAATTTAATTAGGGACACTTGTATATACTCAGGAATTAGGGAACTTATTTGGTCTGTGTTATAAAGGGAAAACAACCAAAGGAGTTACCCATGAAATATGCCGATATTGTCATCGTAAAACGCTGGATACCGATCTTGGAAGAGTATGAGCGCACGAAAGCAAAGGTTATCCCCAAGCCTTTCCGATTTGTAAAAGATTTATGTGAAGCATATCATATTTGTTACTCCCTTTTCATGACGGAAGTATAAGAAAAGCGGTCTTGTGAGCCAACGGAATAATGGTCATCATGTATGGTATGGGGCGCCGTCCCACATGGCGGGCATTAGCGAGGCGAGTATACGATGCACCGCAGCCCTAATGCACCAGGATTTGCAAAGCTATCAGGATTGATTAAAATAGAACAAAAAGGTATAAAAGACTCTAAGTAACTCACAGAAGATACTTCCCGGTATAATGTCGTAAAACAACACGGCAGAGCTTTTAAGAAAGGAGGGAGCTGTCATGAATATACTTTTTATGGGAACACCAGAATTTGCCATCCCTTCATTGAAGGCCCTCGTGGAAAGTGGTTATAATGTTGCGGGAGTTATCACGCAGCCTGACAAACCGAAGGGCAGAGGGCGGAAATATATCGCTCCACCTGTGAAGGCCTGCGCGCTGGAGATGGGAATACCCGTCTATCAACCTGACCGCGTCCGCAACGAGGATTTCCTGAATACATTCAGGAAGATATCTCCCGACATGGTAGTGCTGGTCGCATTCGGTCAGATACTCCCGGAGGAAATTATCAGATTTCCCAGACTGGGTTGCCTTAATGTACATCCTTCCATGCTCCCGAAGTACAGGGGGGCAGCGCCCATCAACTGGCCCATTCTTAATGGAGACAGAAGAACGGGCGTTACTATAATGTTTATGGATGAGGGGGTGGATTCAGGAGATATTCTCCTGCAGGAGGAAACGAATATAGGCGCCGATGAAACATTCGACGATCTCCATGAAAAATTGTCCGCAATGGGCTCAGAACTTTTAGTCAGTGCTGTGAAGGGCGTGATGGATGGCACGATTTCCGGAATCTCGCAGGATGCATCCCTCGTTACCTTCGCACCACGCCTTGGCAGCGAGGCAGGGCACATCGACTGGAACAACGAATCGGAAAAAATCGTAAATCTCATCAGGGGGCTTTCCTCCCGCCCGGGGGCATATTCCTTTCTCAGGGACAAGAAACTGAAGACATTCTACGCCGTGGCGGGGAAAGAAAAATCTTCAGGTGAAAAGGCGCCGGGGACACCGGGGAAGCTGATGGAGGCGGGACTGCAGGTAGCCACAGGGGACGGGCATATATACCTCAAAGATGTGCAGCTTGAAGGTAAAAAAAGGATGCCTGTTGAAGACTTCCTGCGGGGATATCATCTCTTGCCTGATGATATGCTTGAATAGGAGACCTTGAAAGATATCTCACTTGATAAAGAATAACCCACGCAATCTGTCTGTTCAGATCCTGAACAGAGTAGAGGAGAAGCAGGCCTTCGCGCAGCCCCTTCTGGACGCATACCTTTCAAGGGATATCCTTGCCAATACACAGGACAGGGGGCTTTTGACCCGGATTGTCTATGGAACTCTCCGTCTCAGAAACCGCCTGGACTGGGTTATACGCGTCCTGTACACAGGTGACTTCGAAAGCATGGAGCCGGGGATACGCAATATACTGAGAGTGGCACTCTACCAGATGATGTTTGCGGACAGGGTGCCGGCGTATGCCGCGACGGACGAAGCGGTCAGGATGACGAAGAGGATGTATCCCGGACGTTCAAACCTGGTTAACGCAATCCTTCGGAACGCGGTGAGAAGGATGGACAGGATAAAATATCCTCTCTTTGATGAAGATCCTCTACTCTACATATCTGTATTACACTCACATCCATTATGGATTGTAAAAATGTGGGTGGAACAACTTGGTATTGAAGATACGATTGCACTGTGCAAGAGTAATAATGAGATACCTCCCCTTACCATCAGGGCGAACAGGCTGAAAACCACGCGGCCCGACCTGATCGGAATGCTCGAAGATTGCGGCTGTGGCACGGCGCCCTCAAGATATTCACCCGACGGCATCGTGCTCTCCGACCTGCCTTCACCTGTCGGCAAGATGCGGCTGCATGAAGAAGGATATATGCAGATTCAGGACGAGGCGTCCCAGTTGATATCCCTCCTTTTAGATCCGAAACCGGGGGAGATGGCGCTGGATGTGTGCGCCGGCGCAGGCATAAGGACGACGCATATGGCTGAATTGATGCAGAACAGGGGCAGGATAGTGGCGATGGATATAAGCCGCAAAAAAGTCGAAATGTCACAGGCCCTGTCTATCAGACTGGGTGCAACAATCATCGAACCAGTCGTCCACGATGCAACAAAAGCTCCACTAGATGATCTTCGCGGAAAATTTGATAGGATTCTTGTGGATGTCCCCTGCTCCGGCATGGGGACATTGAGGAGAAATCCCGAGATCAAATGGAATACCACACCGGAAAATCTCAAAAAAATTCCTCCTCTCCAGAAAGAGATACTGAATCGATCCGTCCCTTACTTGAAGAAGGGGGGATTTATGGTGTACAGTACCTGCACCATTTCGGCTGCGGAGAATGAAGATGTCGTAAAGGAATTTCTGGCCGTTCACCCTGATTTCGAATGCATCCGCCAAACTACCTCCCCTGCCGACATGCTGGACAGGCATGGAATGTTCAGAACATTTCCTCACCGCCATGGAACAGATGGCTTTTTCGGGGCAGCATTAAAAAGGAAGGGAGAATAATTATGAAGAAGATACCTGCCCGCAATGAGGCCCTCGCACTTCTGCATGAGTATAACGAAAACGACAGCCTGCGCAAGCATGCCTATTCGGTGGAAGGGGTTATGCGTTACTGTGCGAGGAAACATGGTGAAGATGAAGACAAATGGGGAATTATCGGCCTCGTTCATGACCTTGATTATGAACGTTTTCCGGATCAGCACTGCACCATGACAAGGAAGATCCTTGAAGAATATGGCTGGCCGGAGGAGTATATACGCGCTGTTGTATCCCATGGATGGGGAATATGCTCGGATGTAAAACCTGAGAGCGTCCTGGAAAAGACACTTTTCGCGATCGATGAAATGACAGGTCTCATCACCGCCAACGCCATGGTAAGACCTTCCAGAAGCGTCATGGACATGAGTGTAAAATCGGTCAGGAAGAAATGGAAGACCCCTTCGTTCGCGGCCGGTGTGGACCGCTCAATCATCCAGAGGGGCGCTGAGATGCTGGGAGTTGAAATAGGAGAGCTTATCGAAGACACCATTAACGGCATGCGTGAAGTTGCCGGCGAGATAGGGTTGAAGGGAGATTCTGTATAGGATGTCGGGTCAGACAGCTAATGCACACTTCTTCTCTCTGCGCCGCTGTAGATTCCACCCATCCCCCTTATGGGATCAATACCTAGAGTGACCCACTTTTCTGAGGAGTAACGATAGAACTGTTTTATCTTGTTTGCACGTATAAGCTTGTCAAGCACCATACCGACAATGTAATCGTATGAGTTGTCTAAATACCTCACCCTTACATATGGTCTAGTCTCCAGCATGTTGCATCACCTCCCTGTTAGTCGTTCACTTCCACAATGTCCGAGTTTAACAAGTTGATTTCAAAACTTTCTTCTTACAAAAATTCTATCTTCCCTAGAGCTGTACCACAAATTGCAGAAAACTTAAAGCATAAACTGCTATTTTCGAAAGCAACCGGTAAAAATCACACCTTATCGGTTGAATACCACAGATTTCTACGTGAACGGGCATACTGAAAAACGCACCGGATAATACACCAATTGCAGGCATTGTAGACAACAACAATCGAAGAAATAGATTGGCATGTAAATTGCTAAATTCCTAAGTATAATTTGTCTGAATAACCAGGAAAGGCAAACGAAATGTCAGACAGAAAAACAGACTGCGGTTTTACGTTGGTAGAACTTATGATAGTGATCGCCATCATCGGCATACTGGCAGCTATTGCTATTCCACAGTTTAATGCCTATAGAAACAGTGCATACAGGGCTGAATGCATATCGGTCGGGGAAAGCGCGTACAAAGCCGCCGTTCTCTATTTCCTTGATAATCCATGTAGCGCTTGAGCTCCGGCCACAATAGCCGGTCTGGAAGACTATGGCTTTAAACAATCAGGCAACGTTGATGTCACTCTCACCGACCGTTCTCCCGCAAACCTGACTATCAGATGTGAACACAATATAGGAGGACAAGTGATAACATTTCACGCCGACGGATCTTTCACCTGATGCGACAGAACCGCATTCCAGATGCACGCCCAACTCGCACCCGCGAACACCCGAAATAGGTTGACTTTAAATCAAAAAAAATATAGCAGAGACTCTTAAAATATTCAGGAGGATGGATACAAGTGTTTCTGAAACAGATGCAGGTAGGCCATATGGCGGTGTTCGCCTATATAGTGGCTGACAGAGAAAGTGGGGAAGGATTGGTTATCGATCCCGCCGCGGAGACTGAACGCATAATATCAGAGGCCGACGGCAATGGCATAACCATCAAATATATCGTCAACACCCACGGACACGTTGATCATATCTCCGGCAACGCCGACATGAAGGACCGGACGGGAGCGGATATTATCATTCACAAGGATGACGCCGACATGCTCGTTTCCACCCCTTCCATGGTACTCCGCATGTTCCGCGCCAAGCCCTCTCCTCCGGCAGACATTACCGTGCAGGATGGTGACCTCATTACAGTTGGAAAGATCGGACTGAAAGTCATACATACTCCCGGTCACTCGCCAGGCGGCATGGCTCTCTATACGCCCGGGTACGTCTTCACCGGCGACACCCTGTTTGTAGAGGCTCTTGGAAGAACAGACCTTCCCGGTGGATCGTGGGAGATCATGCATGAATCGATCATGAACAAACTGATGACCCTTCCTGATGATACCGTTGTATTACCGGGACACAACTACGGAAGGATGCCAACCTCCACCATAAAAAATGAAAGGGAAAACAACCCGTTTCTGAGATAAAAAAGGAGAATTACCTGTGGATAATAATGCCTTGATAAAGACAAACCTTGAAGGACTGAAGCTCTTCAGCAGAGGAAAGGTAAGGGATGTATATGAAGTGGGAGATAGCCTCCTTATCGTCGCAACGGACAGAATATCCGCCTTTGATGTCATTATGGCCGATCCTGTGCCTGAGAAGGGCAAAGTTCTAACACGCATGTCTGCCTTCTGGTTCAACAAGATGGAAGACATTATAGCAAACCATCTGATCTCAACGGACGTTAATGAATTTCCCGAAGAATGCTCTGCCTATAAAGACATACTGCAGGGAAGAAGCATGCTGGTCAAAAAAGCTGCCGCCCTGCCGGTGGAATGTATTGTACGGGGATATCTCAGCGGCTCGGGATGGAAGGATTACTGCAGGGAAGGGACCGTTTCAGGGGTGCGTCTTCCCGGAGGTCTGAAAGAATCTGCAAAGTTTCCGGAAGCTATCTTCACACCGTCAACCAAGGCCGAGGAGGGACAGCACGATGCCCCCATGACAAAGGGGGAGATGGAAAATTTGATTGGCCGTGATATGACGGACAGGATCATCGACATCAGTATGAAAATTTACAACAGGGCCCTTAAGATTGCCGGAAAGGGTGGAATCATCATTGCCGACACCAAGATGGAATTTGGAACAGTCGAAGGTGAATTGATACTGATAGATGAACTCCTGACGCCCGATTCATCAAGATTCTGGCCTGTAGATGATTTTGAGGAAGGCAGACCTCAGAAGAGTTTTGACAAGCAATTCCTGAGAGACTATCTCCTCTCAATAAAATGGGACAAAAACCCTCCCGCCCCCCAACTGCCAAAGCATGTTATAGCCGAAACGATGGAAAAATATACAGAGGCTCTCAGGCGTATCGTAGGATGAGATTTTACAAAGCCGTCTTGCTTGACATGCCGGCGGGCAGTCATTACCTTAGGCTCGCCGTTCGTATATTTAATGTCATGATCTTACGAACAGCAAATCTACTTATCGAACAGGACTCCATAAAATAAAATATGAAGAATGACTATTACTCAATCCTTGGTGTAGACAGAACCGCTGTAAGTGAAGAGATAAAAGTATCCTACAGAAAAATGGCTTTGAAATATCACCCTGACAGGAATCCGGGGGACAAAGAGTCAGAGGAAAAATTCAAGGAAGCAGCCGAGGCTTACGAGATTCTGTCCAATCCGGAAAAGAGGGAAATCTATGACAGATACGGACACGAGGGGTTAAGGGGAACCGGTTTTCAGGGATTTTCGGGATTCGAGGACATCTTTTCGAGTTTTGGAGACATATTTGAAGACGTCTTCGGATTCGGCCCCGGCAGGGAAAGATCAGGAACGGCAGCCCGGCAGGGCTCCGATCTCCGCTATGACCTGAAGATTTCTTTCATGGACGCGGCATTCGGAACATCTCCGGAAATAGAGATAGAAAGATTTGAAAAGTGCGGGGAATGCGGGGGCAGCGGCGGCGTGCCCGGAACACAACCGACAGTATGCCCGACTTGCCGTGGCATGGGACAGGTAACGAAGTCAAGCGGCTTTTTCAGCATCAGTTCCGCCTGTCCTCAATGTCATGGCGCGGGCAGGATAATAGAAAACCCCTGTAAGGCCTGCCGGGGAACGGGCAAATCAAAGGCAAGAAAATCCATACAGATCAAGATACCACCGGGCGTGGAAACCGGTTCGCGTCTGAGGCTTCGCGGCGAAGGTGAAGAGGGAGAATTCGGTGGGCCCAGAGGAGATCTTTATGTTTTTATATATATAGAACCTCATGATATCTTTGAAAGAGATGCAAATAATATAGTGTGCCGCATATCCATCCCCATGAGCATGGCCGTGCTTGGCGGAAATATCGAGACCCCCACTCTGGAAGGCAAAGAACGAATAAAAATACCCAAGAATACTCCTCACGGTAAGGTATTCAAACTCAGAGGCAAGGGAATCCCTCATCTCAGAGGATTCGGAAGAGGCGATCAACTTGTTCAGGTCGCAGTAGAGATACCGACAGGCTTGAGCAGGAAAGAGGAAAAACTGCTCAAAGAATTTGCCGAACTGCGCGGTGAGCTATGATCGGCAAAGCTTCTCTTTGATACTGAAACACCGCTGAAACAATGCAAAAGCGTCTGTACGATCGTACAGATTCTATTTAAAATCCGGTTTTCTCCGCTCCCTCTGGGCACGTACACCTTCGAGGGCCTGTTCACTCATGAAAACCGGCATCCCTGTTTCCATTTCCTTTTTCATCGCATTTTTAAAGGATTCGCCTTTTATTAGGTTTGCCAGTCTGACCATCCCCCTTACCGAATCGGGACCGTTGCCGGCTATCCTTTCGGCAAAGACAATGGCTTCATCCATAAGTTTTTCCCTGGGGACGACCCTGTTTAAAAACCCCCAATCGTATAATGTGGCAGAGGAAAAATTGTTACCTGTCAAAAGTATTTCCATGGCACGAGCCCTTCCCACCTGCATCGGAAGAAAAACATTTGAACCTCCGACAGGCATTATCCCAAGGGTGGGTTCCCGCATCTGGAAGATTGCATCCTCAGACGCGACGCGTAGATCGCAACCCATTGTCATCTCAAATCCACCGGTAAGGCAGTACCCGTGTACCGCAGCAATTACGGGTCTGTCCAGTTCCCGGTATTTCAGCATTGCCTTCCCTACGGGATCTTCCTCCGTCAGCAACCACCTTTCCGCTTCCGTTGCCGGTTTGCGTGAGGCGGTGAGTATCGGTATCGCAGTTTTCAGGTCCATACCGGAACAGAAAATATCGGGCAGAACAGAATAAAGAATCACAACCCTGACATCATTGTTCTCTTGGCATTCGTCCCATATTCTGGATAAATCGAGCAGTGCATCGGGACTGAGAGCATTCTTCGTTTCAGGTATGTTCAGCCCCACCTTCGCAATGTGACCTTCTATCTTGAATTCTACACCCATGTTGACCTCCAGATATTTAGTATTCGGAACACCTAAAGCAAATAACCATAAATTTCAAGGTAAATATGGCAAGAGAAGGGAATGACGGGAGACAGGTAAATCCCAAGATTGATCTTACATTCGCAAAATGTCTGAGATCCATAGTCAGGCAGGCACCTGAAAGGCACTGGCAAGAATTACCACTATCGGAGATAGTGCTCAGGGGAGCCGGGATGTAATCCATTCTCAAACCTCCACCATAGAAAAATTCAACAATTTTTTGACATATCCATACAAATAGATTAGAAGGACAATCTCGCTGAAATTCGTAAAAACACAGGAGCAAGACATGTACAATGCAAGCGATTTGAGAAAAAACCTGAAGATCCAGATCGACGGTGATCCTTACGTGATAGTTGAGTTCACATTTTCAAAACCCGGCAAGGGACAGTCTCTCTATCGATGCAAACTCAAGAACATGATCAATGGAACCCAGTTTGAGCGCACTTTCCGTGCCGTGGAAACCTTCGAACCCGCCAATCTCCGGGAAAAAAAGATGCAGTACCTCTACGAGGAGGATGACCAGTACTGTTTCATGGACACGGAGACATACGAACAGATCTACCTGACAGAAGACCAGCTGGGGGATGCGAAAAACTACATGTCGGATAATCTGGACGTGGAAATCCTTTTTTTCGGAGAGAAACCGCTCGGAGTAACGCTCCCTAATTTCGTAGACCTTACAGTCACCAAAGCGGAACCCTGGGCGAAGGGGGATTCCGTTACGGGAAGGACTAAACCGGTTGAAGTGGAAACGGGCTATGCACTTCAGGCGTCTCCCTTTGTCGAAGAAGGGGAGAAAATAAGAATAGACACGCGTACCGGCGAGTATCTTACCCGCGTCAAAGAATAATAGTAACGGTTCACGGTTCACGGTTTACAGTTATCGGTTCACTGTTGAATAATGACAAGCGGTTACAAATAATGGAAGAAACCTGGAACCTTGCGCGAAAAAGAGACGCCCTTCACATCCGTGCTGCTATGATCCGGGCGATACGCAGATTCTTCATAGACAGAGATTATCTGGAAGTGGAAACACCCTCGAGAATTCCCGGCCCCGCTCCGGAATGCCACATCGATGCCATTCCCTCGGACGGCTGGTACCTTCACACATCACCCGAGCTGTGCATGAAACGATTGCTGGCCGCCGGATATCCACGAATATTTCAAGTTACCAAATGTTTCCGCGGTGGAGAAAGAGGGTCACTCCACATCCCGGAATTTACACTCCTCGAATGGTACAAAAGCGGCATTGACTACCGCCGGATGATGGAAGAATGCGAAGAGCTTATTATCCATGTCGCGCGCAGTCTCGGCCATGAGGGAAAGATCAATTATCGTGGAAGAGAGATCGATATACAGACGCCGTGGGAGAGAATTTCTGTAAAAAATGCCTTCAAACGTTATTCCCCTGTGTCAATGAAAAAGGCGCTGCAAAACGATCTCTTTGACGAAATCATGGTAAGCGAGATCGAACCCCGACTCGTCGGAACAAAAAGACCCTTATTCCTGTACGATTACCCTGTCGTTCTGGGTGCACTCGCGAGGGTGAAAAAAACGGATCCCCAAGTGGCGGAGCGGTTTGAGCTGTATATGGGTGGACTTGAACTGGCCAACGCGTTCTCGGAACTGACCGACGTGGCGGAGCAGAGGGCGCGTTTTGAAGAGGAACGAAAAAACCGCCGTGAATCAGGCAAGGCGCCCTATCCCATGCCCGAAAAGTTTTTATCGGAACTGGCCAATATGCCTGAATCTTCGGGGACTGCCCTGGGTGTTGACCGGCTGGCAATGATCTTCACTGACAGTGCATCAATAGACGACGTGGTGACGTTTACACCTGAAGAGCTGTAATCTGTTACTCTTTGTACATTGATTCTATAAGGTCGGAAAACTGTTCGTTTATCGACTTTCTCTTGACCTTCATGGTGGGGGTCACTTCACCGTCTTCAGTATAAAGTTTCTTATCCAGGATCTTGAATTTTCTGATATTCTCCACCTTGGCCATCTGACTGTTCACTTTGCTGATCTCCTGCTGTATGAGATCCGTAACTTCTTCCGTCTTTGTAAGTGTCGCGAATGTGGTGAACTGAACCTTTGCATTCTGGGCGAACTTCACGACGTTTTCCTCGTCTATCACGATTATGGCCGTCAGATACTTTCTCTTATCTCCTATTACTATCGCATCGTTGATATAGGGAGAGAATTTCAGCTGGTTTTCTATATACTGAGGTGCGATATTCTTGCCTCCCGCCGTGATGATAAGGTCTTTCAGCCTGTCCGTTATCTTGAGATAGCCCTCATCATCGATCTCTCCCACGTCCC
>JAUXBI010000185.1 GCA_030619435.1 Syntrophaceae bacterium | reverse complement strand
GGCCCTGGAAAACGATGATCTGGACTCTGAAGAGGTTAAAAGCATCTGGGAATTGCTGGAAGCTACTGATAATTATATTCCAGAACCTGTCAGAGAGCTTGATAAGCCCTTTCTTATGCCTGTCGGTGATGTGTTTACCATTTCCGGGCGTGGAACGGTTGTTACCGGCCGGGTTGACAGAGGAATTGTCAAGACAGGTGAGGAAGTTGAAATAATCGGGATCAAGCCCACCACTAAAACGGTATGCACCGGTGTGGAAATGTTCCGAAAGACCCTTGATGAGGGAAGGGCCGGTGATGATGTTGGTCTCCTTTTGAGGGGCGTAAAGCGGGAAGATGTTGAAAGGGGGCAGGTTGTTGCAAAGCCCGGTTCAATTACCCCGCATACCAAGTTTAAGGCACAGGTCTATGTTCTTACGAAGGAAGAAGGCGGAAGACATACCCCCTTCTTCAACGGTTATCGTCCGCAGTTTTATTTCAGGACAACGGATGTGACGGGGATTGCCACTCTTCCGGAAGGAATTGAAATGGTAATGCCCGGTGATAATGTGGAAATGGTGGGTGAGCTGATAACCCCCATCGCCATGGAGAATCAGTTGAGGTTTGCTATTCGTGAGGGTGGCAGAACTGTTGGATCCGGTGTCGTCAGCGAAATTATAGAATAGATAGCTGATTTGATAGAGGGGTTAGATGGAAAATCAAAAGATAAGAATTCGTCTCAAGGCTTATGATTATAAGTTGCTTGACAGGTCGGCGCAGGACATTGTGGAGACTGCGAAGAGGACGGGAGCGCGTGTTGCGGGCCCTATCCCTCTTCCAACTGTGATAAATAAGTATTGTGTAAACAGATCCCCCAATGTTGATAAGAAATCCAGAGAGCAATTTGAAATCAGAACGCATAAGCGACTTATAGATATCATTGAACCTACACAGGCGACGGTTGATACATTAATGAAACTTGATCTCTCAGCCGGTGTTGATGTAGAAATAAAATTATAGGCTTGGTAGATAATGAGGAGATGATCTTTGAGACTTCATCTCCTCATTTTTTGCCAGAAAAATATACGGGAAATCATAGATGTCATGAAAAAGGGATTGATAGGCAAGAAATTAGGTATGACGCAGATATTCTGGAATGACGGCTCTGTTATTCCTGTTACTGCTATTGAAGCTGGCCCCTGTGTTGTCATACAGAAGAAGACCAGTGAAGTGGACGGATATGATGCGCTGCAACTCGGGTTTGACCGGGCAAAAGAGAAGAGGGTCAATAAGCCACTCAAAGGACATTTTGAAAAAGCCGATAAAGGATATTTCAGGGTTCTTAGAGAATTCAGGCTGGAATCCACCAGTGATTATGAGGTGGGTTCGGAACTGAAAGCGGATATTTTTGAAGTGGGTGACTATATAGATGTAGTTGGAACGACCAGAGGAAGGGGTTTCGCCGGCGTAGTCAAGAGATACGGATTTCGTGGCGGAAAGGCTACCCATGGTTCAATGTTTCACAGGGCGCCCGGATCCATCGGGGCCAGCGCATGGCCGTCCAGGGTTTTCAAGGGAAAAAAAATGCCCGGACATATGGGTAATCGCAGACAGACCGTGCAGAACCTGATGGTGGTGGGTATAAAGCCGGAGCAGAACCTTATTCTGGTGAAAGGTTCCGTCGCCAGCAGCAAGAACGGTATCGTTCTCATTAAGGACGCTATTAAAATATAAGGATATTGAGTGGTTAAAATGCCGGTTTTGAATGTATATGATATAGAGAAATCTAAAATAGCCGAGCTGGAACTCAGCGATCTTGTCTTTGGCGCCGAAGTTAATGAGCATATACTTTATGAAGTTGTAAAGATGCAGCTTGCGTGCAGGAGACAGGGCAGTGCTTCCACAAAGGGCAGGAGTGATGTTCGCGGTGGTGGAAGGAAGCCGTGGCGCCAGAAGGGGACAGGAAGAGCAAGGGCCGGCACGAACCGATCTCCCCTCTGGAGAGGTGGCGGGATTGTGTTTGGTCCCAAGCCAAGAGATTATTCTTACAAGGTTCCGAGAAAGGTGAGAAAGGCCGCGTTGAGGTCCGCTCTGAGTATGAAGGTTAAAGAAAACAAGGTGACAATTCTCAGAGACTTTCCCATGGATGAAATAAAGACGAAGAAATTCAGGGAGGTTCTTGACAGGTTTGAGCTTGGCAAGGCTCTCTTTGTATTGGATGAAAAGAATATCATCCTGGAAAAATCTTCTAGAAATATCCAGGATGTGAAGATGGTGCGATCAGAAGGTATCAATGTGTATGACCTGCTCAAGTATGACAATCTTGTTCTCTTGGAGCCTTCTGTGAAAAAGATAGAAGGGGCGTTGTTGTCGTAATGGATATATATTCCGTCATAAGAAAACCGCTTGTTACAGAGAAAAGTACAATTGCCCGGGATGAAGAGAATAAATATCTCTTCGAAGTGGATCGAAGGGCGACAAAGATAGACATATGTAATGCCGTGGAAAAGATATTCAAAGTCGATGTTGTAAATGTTCGTACCATGAATATGACCGGCAAAAAGAAAAGAATAGGGAAGATTATTGGCAGAAGACGTAACTGGAAAAAAGCTATAATCACCCTGACTCCCGGTAATTCGATTGAGGTTCATGAGGGAGTATAGGAAAAAGAGGTTCTGGAAAAGATATGGCACTAAAAACATATAAACCGACATCGCCGGGCAGGAGATTTCAGACCGGGTTTACCTTTGAGGAAATAACAAAAGCTAAACCGGAAAAGAGTCTTGTAAGGCCGCTGAAGAAGACCGGCGGGAGGAATAATCTGGGGCGGATGACAAGCAGGCATATCGGCGGGGGTCATAAGAGAAGGTTCAGGGTTATAGATTTCAGGCGCGATAAGCTGGATATTCCTGCCAAAGTCGCCGCTATTGAGTATGACCCTAATCGATCCTCGAGGATAGCGCTTCTCCATTACGTGGATGGAGAAAAAAGATATATACTTGCTCCGCTGGGCATTGAAGTGGGTGATACTGTTATTAGTGGCGAGAAAGAGGATATAAAGACAGGCAACACCATCCCTCTGAGAAATATACCCCTGGGTTCTTTGATTCATAATCTTGAGCTCAAACTGGGTAAGGGCGGGCAACTGATTCGTAGTGCAGGTTCCTATGGCCAGCTTATGGCAAAAGAGGGTTCATATGCCCAGGTGCGGTTGCCCTCAGGAGAAGTCCGGAAAATCCTGATGGGGTGCAAAGCTACAATAGGGCAAATCGGTAACATCGAGCACGAGAACTTGAGCATCGGGAAGGCGGGCCGGTCAAGATGGCTGGGCAGGAGGCCCAAGGTCCGGGGAGTCGTTATGAACCCCGTTGACCATCCAATGGGTGGTGGTGAAGGCAAGTCGTCCGGCGGGAGACATCCCTGCACCCCGTGGGGTGTTCCTACCAAAGGTTACAAAACGAGGAAGAACAGGAACTCTGATAAATATATCGTGAAGAAAAGAGGGTAGAGTGTGTCGCGTTCAATAAAGAAAGGTCCTTATATCAACGAGAAGCTTCTCAAGAAGGTGCGGTCGGCAGAGGTTGCGGGGAGCAGGTCCGTGATAAAGACATGGTCGCGCCGTTCCATGGTTGTTCCCGAGCTTGTAGGTCATACATTTGCGATACATAATGGGAAGAAATTTATCCCTGTATATGTGACTGAAGAAATGGTTGGGCATAAACTGGGTGAATTTGCGCCGACGAGAACCTTTTACAGTCATGCGGGAGACAGAAAAACAAGGCTGAAAACAAGATAGACAAGATCAGCGTGTGGAGTTTTGTGATAGATGGAAGCTAAAGCAATTGCTAAATATGTTCGGATATCACCACAGAAAGCAAGGTTGGTGGTTGATCTGATAAGAGGGAAAAAGGCCGAGG
>JAUXBI010000037.1 GCA_030619435.1 Syntrophaceae bacterium | reverse complement strand
CCGGAAACAGTACCTTCCGGAGATATAAGATAAGCGCTGTTGCGAAAGGAGATTTTCCCCTCTTCCCTCGCGTAACCCAAAGATCCGAACAGAAGCCAGGAATTTGTCTCCTTTGCCGTATTTATCACATCTCTGGCCCTGTCATCATAATTCTGAAAACAAAATGGCACGGCAGTTTCCGGCCACACAATCAATGACACGTCGTGATTCGAAGCATCGGCGGACATATCTCTGTATATGTTCATCGTGTCTGTCTGGTATTTCTGACTCCACTTTACGGATTGGTCAATATTTCCCTGAATGAGTGAAACATTAACAGAATCAAGATGTTCTACGGTACCCCTCAAGCTATCCATACGGTAAACTCCGTAACCGAAGACCAGTAACAGAAGACCAAAACCGATAACAATCTCAGACAGAAGCCTTTTCTTTCCAATGCCGGATGAGAAAAACGAACCACTGATACAGTCATAAACAATACAGTTCAGAAGTACTATCAGAAATGTTATCCCGTAGATTCCTGTAATGTCTCCAACCTGTATTATGGGAAGGTATCCATGTTGTGAATAAGCGAGGTCTTCCCATGGAAATCCGGAAAAAAGGTGGGCTTTCAGATAGTCGAGAGATACCCAGAGAAAGGGCGCTATTATTACTCCCCTTATTCCCTTTTTCCTGAAATAGACAACACCCGCACAGAAGAGTGCGGGATAGAGGCTCAGGTAAATGGCCAGGAGAAGCATGACCGAAACACCGGCATAGAAAGGTAGGTGGCCATAATGTACAACAACGAATACAACCCAGTATATCAGGCCTGTATTATACACAAGACCGGCAACAAACCCTGTCCGGAATGCACCCGGAAGGTCTGTATCTCTTAAGGCATAAAAGAGCGGCACAAGCGCGATCCAGACGAGGAATCCCATATCCGCTTTGGGAAAGGACAGGAAAATAAGTAATCCGGAAATCAGAGAGAGTAACAGAGTTTTCTTATTCATTGTCTTCGCGCGTCTTTTCTTTCTTGTTGCCGGCCTGCGAGATCGTTTCTCTGGTTTGTTCTATTCTTACCTTCTTTATACTCCTTTCATCGGCTGCTTCTATTGTGAATTTCAGGTTTTCATATGTAAGAGTTTCTCCCACAACGGGAATCTTTTTGATAAGATAGAATATGAATCCTCCAAGCGTTTCGAACTGCCCTTTTGGAACTTCTATGCCGAAGTACTCTTCAAACTCCTCAATCTCGACCCTGCTGTCCACAAGAACCTCACCTCCGGGGAGTTTTGTGAAGGGATTTTCCTCGATGTCGTGTTCATCATGAATCTCACCAACTATCTCCTCTATCAGATCCTCTAATGTCACAAGACCGGAGGTTCCACCATATTCATCAATAACTATGGCCATATGTGATTTTTTTTCTTTAAGTTCGTGCAGGAGGAGGTGAATATTCTTGGTCTCCGGGATGTAATAGGTCTTTCTGAGGATAGAGATGATATCTTTCTCCTGGAATGGTTTCGACCAGAACCTCAATAGATCCTTTACATTTAATATCCCCACAATATTATCAATATTTTCATTGTAAAACGGTATTCTTGTATGCCCATGTTTCAGGGTAAGGGCAAGTATATCATCTATTGTAGAGTTGTCGCTCACGGCAACTATTTCCGTTCTGGGCACCATTACTTCCCGGGCTACGGTCTCACGCAATTCAAGAATGCTCTGGATCATCTCACCAGACTGCCTGTCAATGAGACCGTCTTTCTCGCCCGCATCAATAATAGATTGCATTTTCCCCTCCAGCAAAGTCAGGCTTTTTCTTCTGACCGCACCCGGAAAGAGTGTCCCGAGCCACTTCTTGATTTTTTCCGGAAAAATATTTCATCCCTCCATTCGGTTGATATTCAGAAATAACAAGAAACGCGCCCTTACAATCCCCTTAGATATTCAGGTCTGAGCATCTTTCTGTTCGAGGATTTGATGACGTGTTGTATCAATTCTACTGTTTCATCTTTTTCCTGAGGCATTCTGGCGCGTATCGGCAAGTAGTTTGAGGCATGATTGGAGGTAAAAAAGCAGTTTGTAAAATCAGAATTCGCCACCATAATCCCCAGTTCTTCAAGAAATCCAAACTTATCAGGCAGTTCGAATTTTCCCGACATCTGTTCCTCATATAAAACAGTGTCCGGAACCACCATGACGGTGAGCGCTCCTACATAATCCGGGTCCATTTCCGTCAGCACCCTGGCTGTAGCCAGGGCATGTTCCATGCTCTTTGCCCTTCCACCGATTCCCAGAAGCACAGTAACGGAAAGCGTTATACCAGCCTTTTTGATCTTTTGTCCCGCTTCCACCATCTGGCGGGCATTTGCCCCTTTTTGTATTTTTTCGAGGATCTCATCATTCCCCGTTTCCACGCCCAGATAAACTATTTTTACACCCAGATTTCTTAATTCCAGAAGCTCTTCGGGTGTCTTACGCAGAAGGCTCTTGGCATTTGCGTAGAGCCCAATCCTTTTTACACCCTTTATATTTCTGTTAATGGATTCAAGGACAGGCACCAGCTTTCTCATAGGCATAATCAGCACATCACCATCACAGAGAAAAACTCTCTCGATATAACCATATCCGGATGCCTCCAGTATATCCTCCTCAATCTCGTCAAAGGACTTGATCCTGAACTTTTCTCCCTTATAGGTCGGACAGAACGTACACTTATTATGCGAACATCCAACGGTCACCTGCAACAGGAGGCTTCCTGCCTCGCTCGGAGGTCTTATTACCATTCCTTCATATTTCATTATTGATTCTCGTATTCCTCCCGCAGGTACGATGAGTGCATGAGATTTGCGAGGCCGCTAACTAATAATGTACTACTTTTATAATAGGGCCGCTAAAAAGGCAAGTTGCAAAAGCAGAGGACACTTTTATGATCGCCTGTTTTTTACCTGTTAAATAATCAAATTTTATACAATTCTAAAAAGAACTGAAACATTTTTCCTTGACGGACAATGCAACACGGTATAAATCTTTGCACATCGACGCTGTTGAAAAAAGAGAGGCAGGTTACCTTAAGTTACTGTGCTTGAGGGGTGCTGTCCCCTGATTGTTCCAAGGAAGGAAGACATATATCTGTGATTAAACCTCTGAATGATCTGAATCCGGGAGAAAGCGGAATCGTGCGTGAAATAAAGGGTGGACAGGGATTGATCAACCGCCTTAACGCTTTGGGAATCATAACCGGGAAAAAAATAACGAAAATAGATTCGATGCTTATGCGCGGGCCCACTACTGTCCTGGTAAACAGGACAAAAGTGGCTATAGGTTTCGGTATGGCCGGCAAGATATTTATCGAGGTGAACAAACGGACATGATGAAGATCCTGCTCATGGGCAACCCGAATGTCGGCAAGAGTGTTATCTTTTCCCGCCTCACAGGGGTGCGTGTAATCGCTTCCAATTATCCAGGGACTACTGTCAGCTATACAAGCGGGTTCATGAAAATAGACGGCAGGCAGGTTGAGATTATTGATGTGCCCGGCACCTATACCCTTGAGCCCACATGTGAAGCGGAGAAAATTGCCTCTGAAATGCTGAAGACCGGTGATATTGTAATAAATGTCGTCGACGCAACAAACCTCGAAAGGAATCTTTACCTGACACTGCAATTGATGGAAATGAAGATTCCAATGATAATCGCACTGAATATGTGGGATGACACAAAACATCGGGGCGTAAGTATCAATCTTGAAAAACTGAGAGAAATCCTCGGAATACCTGTTATCCCAACATCCGGTCTGACCGGTCAGGGAATAAAGGATCTTGTAACAGATATTCCCAACGCCGTATCCCCGTCTTGTTCGACAAGAGACCGTAATGAATGCTGGGCTTTTGTAGGTCACATAGTAGATCAGGTGCAACAGATATCACACAGGCACCACCGATGGTTTGAACGTCTGGAGGATGCAAGCGTAAAGCCCAGGACAGGTATAGTTATAGCCGCGGCAGTACTGGTATCCTCATTCATGGTAATACGCTTCATAGGCGAATCATTGATAAGCTATCTGTTCGATCCGATATTTAATTCCCTGTGGTTACCGGCATTGATGAAGTTAAGCTCGTTTATGGGTAATAGCGGTCTGTTGCACGATGTTATAGTAGGCAAACTGATTAATGGTGAAATCAACTTTGTCGAATCCTTCGGATAGCTGAGCAGCGGGCTCTATGTGCCCTTTGGCATGGTACTCCCATACATTATATCCTTTTATCTTATCCTGGGTATTCTTGAAGATATTGGTTATCTTCCGCGCCTGGCTGTACTTCTGGACACCACAATGCATAAAATAGGACTGCACGGTTTCGCTATCATACCTACCCTGCTGGGACTTGGGTGCAATGTGCCGGCCGTAATGGCAACTCGCGTACTTGAAAGTAAAAGAGAGCGATTTATAGCGGCAACACTGGTATGCATAGCTATACCATGCGCTTCCGCTCAGGCAATGGTCTTCGGACTGGTAGGAAAATACGGCGGGCAATACGTTGCAATTGTTTATGTAACACTGTTTCTTGTGTGGATAATCCTGGGTGTGCTTCTCAATAGTTTATTAAAGGGATTCAGCCCCGAACTCCTCATCGAAATTCCCCCTTACCGTGTTCCGCCATGGGGTACAATCATACAGAAGCTGTGGGGAAGAATACGAGGCTTTCTCATAGAAGCCGTTCCAATAATATTGGCGGCCGTGCTGGTTATCAACATACTTTTTGTCTTTGGAATATTCGATTATATAGCCGGTTTTACGGCGCCTGTAATAAAGGGCGTCCTGGGTCTTCCAGAAGAATCAGTGACGGCAATTATTATAGGATTGCTCCGCAAGGACGCCGCTCTCGGAATGCTGGCATTATCTCCAATGACGGCCAAACAAATGGTTATAGGCAGCGTAGTCCTGACCATGTCTTTCCCCTGCGTTGCGACAGTCATTGTCCTGTTCAGAGAATTGGGATTGAAGGACTTTATGAAGTCAACCGCCATAATGCTTACATCGGCTCTGGTAGTCGGGGGAATATTGAATGTAATCCTTTAAGTATAAGTGCTAACAGTACAACTGGCCAAGAAAAATGGAGGCATATTAACTCTACAGTTACGTAGCATTGTTCTTTCCTTTTTTCCTTCCCTGCTCCTTTGTCTTTTCGCCGGTATCCGGCAGGGCTACGGGAATATCTTTCTGCTTTCTCAGATCTTCAATCTTCCGAAGGGAGCGCTCAAGCTGGTTGCGGCGAGTCGAAGTCAGGTTGTTAAACTCATTCTGCGCGTCTTCTATCCTTTTCCCCATCCTGTCAAATGAGTTCACAAAAGCATCCCACTGTTTATTGAACGCTCCGAGTAGCGACATGATCTCTGACGCCGTCTTTTCCAGGTTAAAATTATCCACAGACTGTCTGATTATAGCCAGAATGGCGTAGAGGGTGATCGGCGAGCATAATATCACCTTGTTTCTCAGCGCGTCGTCCATAAGGGACCTATCGTTTTCATTCATGAATGCATATATCTGTTCATTCGGAATAAAGACAAGCACGTAGTCTACAGTGTTTTCTTCAGGATTTATGTAGTCTCTTGTCAATACCTCCCCTATCCGACTTCTTACATCCTTCAGAAACTGGTTCTTATATGAATCTCTCTCCGATTCCACTTCAGCTTCAATATATCGCAGATAGTTGTCCATCGGAAATTTCACGTCCATGTTAACCTTGAGATCATGGGGCAGCAGAAACGTATAATCGGGGCGTTTTCCCACAGTTTCCATAACCTTCTGCTTATGATAATTGATGCCTTCTACAAATCCGGCCATCCTCAGTACATCTTCAGCCATTCTCTCGCCCCACTGCCCCCGGGCTTTTGTGTTTGACAGTGCCATCTGCAATTGGGTTGTGGTTTCCTGAAGTTTCATAGTCTGCGTGGCGGTTGATTCCAACTGGCTGGATAATTGTCCGAATTTCTTCTCCCTGTCCTTTTCCAGCTCCGTCACGAGATCCCGAACTTTTAGCAGATCCTCTTTCATGACCACAAGGGTCTGGTCAATAAGATTCTTTTTCCCATCAAGATCCTTCTCACCGGCCTGAGTTTGTTTAGAGAGTGTTTCATTGGCAAGTTTCAGAAAATCTTCCGTATTTTTTGACAATGCGTTCAGTGAAAGTGTGCCAAAGGATTCCCTGACCCTGTCCAGCAATGAATCGACATCCTTGATTCTTCTGGATTCCGCCTGCTCAACCGCCTCGCGCGCGATCTTTTCCGTGTCCCTCTTCCTCACCCAGTTTACCGAGAGCATAATAACAACCCCGGAAACAACACCAATAATAAAAACCAGCAAATATTCCATGATATAAACAGACCTCCAAAACTCCCCATTTCACAGGCATTAATAATTAGACAAAACGTAATCCCGATTACATCGGGGTTGTCAGTTTACAGTTCACAGTTTTCCAATAAACTATACAACGATTGGTTTTTCTTACCGTTCGAAGTATTTTGGATATTGATTTCAATTCTCTGTTCTCCCAACCGTGAACCGATAACTGCAAACCGTAAACGGTTACTTCTATCATAATAGTGCGGCAGATCAAAATAAATCTAAAAATGATTACAAAATACCCTGTTTCGACAATTATGTCGATTTCTACTCAAAGACTACATGTACACGAACCAGTTGTTTTTACGTTATTTTTACCTGAATTTCGTTTTATTTCGACATTTTATTCCCCTATTCAAAACAGACATTACATTGATTAGAGGGGGTTCTATGGTAAATATGGTTGCATTCCGAGTGGTTAGGGACATTCCTTGTTCTTTGGCACGCAAATTGCTGTTTAATACAGACAACAAGAGCGAATCAAACCTCCTCCGATTCGAGCTTAAACCCTGTAAGGCCGGTTAAATCATAATCCGAGATTAACCGGCAGATACCCCTGCCCGGGAAGATAAAAACCTTCCCGGGTTTCTTTTTTTTGGCACATCTCCCAATATACTGGCCCTGGAAAGAACTGGAATCACAACGTGATATTATGTATGGCATTGAATCTGGAGGAAATTCACCGCCGGCAAAATACCCTGAAAACTCTAAAAACAGTCTCGCGTTTTCTCCATCTATCTGTTAGAAAGTGTCCTCCGGGAATGAATTTTCGAGAGACGGGCGTTAATTGTATGGAGACATACCTCCGGATGTAAATCTGAGAAATTCCCGTAAAGAATGGGTGCATATGCGGATACCAACGCGGCAGGAATGTTATCATATCATGTATGATATGAAAATGATGGATCATATCGTACTCCATTCCCTTCAAGTCTGCCGCATAGCCATGTTCCTTACGGATTCCCTTGAGGATCTCAATCCGGATCTTGTCCAGGCGGCTGCATTGCTGCACGATATAACCAAGACAAGAAGCATAGAAACCCATGAAAATCACGCACAGACTGGGGAACATTTTCTTGTAAGTCTGAATTATCCTGAAGTTGGAAGCATCGTCGGCCAACATGTTCTTCTGAATAAATATTTCGTCTCCAAAAGCCCGACAGAGGCAGATGTGGTTAATTACGCAGACAAACGGGTAATTCACGACAAAGTGGCATCCCTCACACAGCGGATGAGTTATATTATGGAGAGATACGGGATAGAACCAAAACGCAGAGAATATATACAAATGCTCTGGGAAAAAACAGAAATCCTGGAGGAACGCCTTTTTCGTTTCTACTCCTTTTCTCCTGCAGACCTGGAGACACTTCTCGGGCCTGACAATTGTTCCTCAGAATTTTCAGACTACAGCAGGATAAATTCTGAATGCCGTTTTCCTGCCTAAAATGTCGTACTTATAAACAAAATCCATTTTACACTAAGCCTCTTCTATTATATAATAAAAACCAATAGCAAAAAGAAAAGGATAACCAGTTGATTTATGAGTAATTATTTTAAAAAAGCTGCTGAAAAAATTTATTGTGACGCAAAAAAGGATGGCAGACTCATAGAGGGCAAAACCCTCGATGAATATAAGGAGATTGCCATACAGCAGGAAGGGGTTATTCAGACCAATCTGGGTTCTGTTGCCGCAGATTCAGAACCGATGTCCCGTTCGGCACCCCATACCAGGAATAATGTTGACACTCCCTTCGGGGAGGAGGAAGAAGTCCTTGCGGATCAAGCCGTCGAATGTCTCAGTCAGGAAAAAATCATCTGTCTGGATACTATAGTAGGAGATGGAAGAGACGGAGTAACTGCACGCTTCATTATGCCTGATGCCTATGCCCAGATTGCCTATGGAGTAAAACTTCTTTTTGAGGATACTCCGGCGGCACGGGTGGTGGAAAACCCGACTTATACAATCATCTTTTTCTCGGATGATGCCTTCGAACCGAACAAGTTTAAAAAGTTGATTGACAAAGACGTGGCAATTCGTCTCTGGATGGGTGCCAAGAGGGGGGATCAGGTAAAGATCTGCCGGAACAGTACGTATGTTGGTGAAGCCAAAAAAGGTATTTTCCAGTTCGAAAGCTGGCGGGTGAAAGAAATCGATAAGTTGGGGCTCTTCCTGCATAGCGGGGCAAGGGTGGATCATCTCTGGATTTACGATCTTGAGACTGAAAGACCGGAATTACAGGAACGGGTTACAGGTGTTTCGGGCCTTACTGCCACCGGTAAAACCACTACGCTTTGTCGCAAGCTGGCCAAAATTCCTAAGGAAACATCTGAAATGATAGGTGATGATGGAGGTACCCTTGGTTTTGACGGAAGTTACGCGGCCTTTGAACAGGGTGGTCTCTATATCAAAACGGAAGGCCTTGACGAAAGTCAGCCGGAAATCTTACGTGCCGTTCTCTCTCCCGATACTTTCCTTGAGAATGTAGCGATTTCGCGTTATCCCTACATGCCTGATTTTAAGGATACCAGTAAAACGGGTAACGGCAGGGCCGTGATTCGGCGATACAACATAGGACTTGCCAGTAAAAGCCTGAGGGTTGATAAGGTAGACTATATCTTTATACTGACAAGAAATCCTCTGGCCAATGTTATAGCCCGCCTGACTCCCGAACAGGCCACCATGCAGTTCATATACGGGGAATCAATTGAAAGCACAGGCGGTGATCCTGATCAGGCGGGTAATTTCAAGCGGGTCTTTTTCCTCGATCCCTTTATTACGGGAGATCGTCTGGAGCATGCCAGGCTGTTTTACAATATCATTAAGAAAAATCGCATAAAGTGTTACCTGGCAAATACAGGGACTATTGGCGAAGGTGAGGATAAAGTTACGCTGAGGCAGTCTCTTGCATCATACAGTGATATATTGCGAGTTCAACTGCGATTCGGCTCTGAACCGGACCATCTCGGTTATCACCATCCCATAAAAAGTGACAGGGCGAATATGGATTATATGATCGCCTATCCCAGGTTCCATGATAAAGAATTGTTGAAAAGAAAGGTCAGGGATTTTCTAAAAGGCCGTCAGGTGTTTTTAGAGGGGTTCGAAGCAGAGTGGGGACCTATTCCCGACAACATAAGAGAGTCACTGCCTTACCGGCCTGATCAAATTGATTTCTCTTTCCTTGAAAAAGAACCTCTTGGACATATTGAATAGCTAGCTACCCTTAAATTTCTTGACAAAACCAGTGCAAGAACATAACAGTGACGCCTGCATTGATTGAAAATCTTTGACAGCATTTAATCTGAGCGAAGCTTATGACCACAAAAACAAAAAAAGGCCGGATAGTAATCGACAGTAAACTATGCAAAGGATGTTATTTCTGCGTGTCGGTATGTCCTAACGAACTTATTGTCATCTCCACTGAATCAAATGAAAAGGGGTATTATCCCGCCAGGTTCACGGAAACAAAAGATGAGAAAGACCGCAAGTGCACAGGTTGTGCCATGTGCGCAGTTATCTGTCCTGATATCGCAATAGAGGTCTATCGTGGATAAAAAGCTGTTAATGAGGGGGAGCCAGGTAATCGG
>JAUXBI010000100.1 GCA_030619435.1 Syntrophaceae bacterium | reverse complement strand
TATTTTCATATTACCCGGCAGTATCCGCAGGCTTTTCTTGGGTAATATCTTTCTTCCTCCCACCACGGTTACCGGAAGTATCGGTACCCCTGCCTCCAACGCCATAAAAAACCCGCCTTTTTTAAAAGGCTGGAGTTTTCCATCCGGGCTTCTTGTGCCTTCGGGAAAGAATGCCACAGAAGAACCGGCCCGTATCTTCTCACCAGCCGCCTTGAGGCTCTTTTGCGCCTTTTCAGAATTCCCCCTGTCAACGTAGATGTGTCCTACCTTCTCGCAAGCAATCCCGAATATGGGTATCTTCCGCAGTTCCATCTTCATAACCCATTTCAGAGGCAGGGGCAGATATCCTATCAGGGCAAACACATCATAGTGGCTCTGGTGGTTCGCCATCACTATATATGGCTGATTTTCATCTATAAATTCATCTCCGTTTACTGACAAGGAAACCCCCGACAGCGCGAGATTCAGCCTGCCCCAGAATCTGCTTATATGGTCAGCCCAATTACCCTGAGAATTAAGGTACGCGGCAAACGCGACCATAGTAGGAACAACGGCGCTATTCAATGCAATCAACACAATAAGAACCGGGCGATAGAGATAAAAGGCAAAATCACTCGCCTTCTTTCTTACCTGCTCTGCTGTAAATTTATAAGAGATAAAATTAATATGCGGTATGCGATACATTGTAAACCTCCTCATTTTAGCTGTTGAGACTATCCGATAATATCTTTTACCAGAGGGAGTGTGAGATGAGTTGCCCTCTTTCCTTCCGCTATGGTTTCATCAGCGCCTATAGCCCTGCAGAGAGACACCGGTACCGGATTTACCAGACCGCCATCCACGAGCAGAACCGCTGCCAAGGGCGAGGCCGATCTTTTTTGTTTTTGTCTACCCATCCTCAGTTATTTGTTTTCGTTGAAAGCTGATTGCCGGCTGCTGAATTACCTTCTCAGCCCGTTTTTTAAAGTCTTTAATTGCCTGTTCACAAAGCCTGCTTCCAAGTACTCGCAGGGTCTTATTAATTATGAAGTTTTTGTGATTCATCACCGCGGAAAATGTTACCGATACACCTTCCTCGTCCCCATCGAATATCCAATGGCCCGATAATTCCTTGAATGGACCATTGTCCTGTATGAAATGAATGGATTTGTCTTTTTTGAATTGAGCAGTCATCTGTACTTTGCCTCCGAGCAGACGGCTGTTGAATGTCACGGTTATATAGTTATTCCCTTTTGTCAAAACATCTACAGGTTTCATTCCATAAACAAACTCATGGTATTTCTCAATATCAGAGGCTACCTGATAGGCAGCCTGAAGCGGTATATCCATGTTTTCTGTTTTACTGAAGCTATACATAATCTTAGATCAAACTCGATCCAATACCCAGGATTTCCATTTTCCAACTTCGAGCAACATGTATTCCTTTAATATTGCGGGAGATCTCATAAGGAAATATGGTTCAGCAAGTGGCTGGCGGTTAATAGAACGATTTATCGCTTCGGGCTTATCCTTCATTTCTTCCCTTGCCGCTATCACCATGAAATGTAATCGGTTCAAGATATTTACTTCACTTGTACCAGGATCCATGTTGAGAGAAAGAAGGTTGAGCTGGGGATACAAGGTCTTCAACCTTCGTTCCAGTCCGTTACCTGTAATATGGTTTGCAAGACAGCCGAAGGGTTGCAGGCATAGAATATTTCCTGTTCCATTCTCTAACATCGCGATCATCTCTGCGGTCAAAAGCCAACCCTCACCGGCCTGATTGGCGAGGCTTGTTGCTCTTTCTGTGACTTTTGCCAGTTTCTTCAAATCATGTGTCTTGCGGTAATACCGGAAATCCCGCATAACCCGTTCCATCTGAGATAAATAATGTCGAGCATACTTGTCCAGTGCGCCTGTCAGCAGTCTGTCTGTCACGGAACGTTTCAAATATGCCTTTTGGTTGAATTCCTCATTGACAAATCTCTGCATGAAAAACCCTGAAAGGGATGGCAAAACTACCTCAACCCCCTGTCCGATCAGCCATTCTACGATGTTATTGTTGGAAAAAGAGTTGTACTTGACAAAGATTTCTCCCAGTACTCCCACTACAGGGACAGTCTTGTTCGTAACGTCTATTATATTAAATTCAGAAATCGCTTCTTTGAGCAAATTCAATAAATACTTAAAATCTGATTCCTCTATGCCTTTTTCCATCCTTGAGAGGTATCTCTTGTGCAGAGCTTTAGATTCTCCTGCATTTATTTCGTGTGCCGCCGTGGCAAGATACATCCTGGCAAGGGCATCGGTAAAGATAAGCGCCATGCCCAACCGTTTAACTAATCCTTTTTTATCTATGGTAAATCCCGGCTGCAGATTAGAATCTTTTGCTGAAAGTGATAATACGGGCACATCGCTAAATCCCGCACTGATGAGCGCTTTTTTTGTGAGAGGAACATAATTGGACGCCCTGCACTGTCCTCCCGTCTGGGTAAGCATAACAGCGGTGTTTTTCGGGTCATATTTTCCTGACTGTAATGCCTTAATAATATCTCCTACGACAATAATAGCGGGATAACACATGTCATTGTTGACATACTTGAGGCCAGTATCCACAGAAGATCTGTCCGGGGGTGGAAGTACCTCTAACTTGTGACCGATGGTTCTGGAAACGGCGGGTATTGGTGGCGAATATAACGGAGAAAACCATGGTACAATTATGGTTCTTCCCCTGTCTTCCGGCATAAATACACAACTTGTTTTTTCCTTTACCTCTTCTATCTTTTGCCTTTTGCCCCTTCTCTCTTCTATAGCCTCCAGCATGGAACGAAGCCTGATCTTTACTGCTCCGAGATTGGCGATTTCATCCATTTTGAGGAGAGTATAAATCTTTCCGGATCCTCTTATTATTTCACGTACCTCATCGGCAGATATGGCATCCAGCCCACAACCAAAAGAAGTGATTTGAACCAACTCAGTATGCCTGGTATCAGCCACATACTGCGCAGCGGCAAGAACTCTGTTCGTATATGCCCACTGAGTAAGGATATTGCTGTCTTTCAGAACATATTTCTCCGCAATCGGAACCGCATCCTCTGGAATAACATCAACCCCCATCCCTGACAACAACTCAGGAATACCATGATTGACAAGCGGGTCAATATGGTAAGGCCTTCCGGCTAATACAACGACAAGACGATTATTTCTTCCGGCATTATCAATAACATTGGCAGCCATTTCTTTGATTTGATCTTTATATTCTCCATGGGCCGCTATACCCTTGTCTATAGCCTGAGAAACGAGCTTTTTACTGACCCCAAATTGTCTTGTAAAGGAATAAAGCTGCTTTTTAAGAAGAGAGGAATTCCCAAAACTGATAACAGGGCTGTCCATCGGTATCCCGTATTTTCTTTCCGGATCAACTGAACTTCTGAGAACATCAGGATACCCTGTGACAACAGGGCAGTTATAGCTGTTCATGCTATCTTGGTACTCTTTATTTTCATAAACTACCGTCGGATAAAATATCCTGTCCACACCCTTTTCAATCAAATTAATTATGTGACCATGGGCAAGTTTTGCAGGAAAACAGATATTGTCCGACATAATCGTACCAGATCCCTTTTCAAACAATCCAGTGCTGGAAGTGTCGGATAGAACTACCTTGAAGCCACACTCCTCAAGAAAAGTACACCAGAAGGGAAAGTTCTCATACATATTCAGGGCACGGGGGATACCAAGTGTCAAAATCGGTGGTCTGTCCGGTTCCGTTTTTCGGTCAAAGAGCAGCTTGAACTTCGCGGCTATAAGATTCTCCCCATGTTTTTTAGAGGAAGATCCATTTGAAAAATAACGCTCACACCGGTTGCCGGTAAAATAACTCTTGCCATTGTTAAATGTCAGTTTCTTTACACCGCATCTGTTTTCACATCCCTTACAGTGCAGAGTTTTTGTGGAAAAAGTAACTTCCTGATTAAATGGATTGAATTCGCTGAATTGTGCAACTTCAACAGAATCAGTCTGATAGTTTCTCCGGGCAGTAAGCGCAGCCCCGTACGCACCCATTAATTCAGAAATATCAGGGCGTATTACCTCTCGCCCAAGCAAAACTTCAAAGGCACGCAGGACGGCAGGATTACGAAATGTGCCTCCCTGGGCAACGATTTTTTTTCCGAGCGTGTCAGAATCTTTCAATTTAAGAACCTTGTAGAGAGAATTTTTTATCACTGAATAGGCAAGCCCTGCGGAGATATCTGAGACGGTTGCACCCTCACGCAGCGCCTGCTTGACCCTTGAATTCATAAAGACCGTACACCTGGATCCCAGATCGAAGGGGGCATTTTTCTGACACGCAAGCCCGGCGAATTCAGAAACATTATAACCGAGTGAGTGGGCAAATGTCTCAATAAAGGAACCGCATCCCGATGAACAGGCCTCATTGACCTGAATATCTGATACAGCGCCATTATCGACATAAATGGCCTTCATATCCTGACCACCGATATCGAGGATAAATGAGACATCTTTGTCAAAGTATCTTGCAGCCCGTAAGTGAGCCATTGTTTCCACCACGCCATCATTTAAATCAAAAGCGGCTTTGATGAGGTCTTCTCCATAACCGGTTGCCATTGTCCTGACAATACGGGGGGTAACTCCGGCCCTCTGGAATTCTTCTTGAAATTTGCTTAAACCCTCTCTGACTGCCTGGATGGAATCACCATTGTTTGGTGCATAGTGTGTTAGTGCTATTCTCCCATCACTATCAATAAGGACGAGCTTTGTCGTAGTGGATCCTGAATCGACACCCAAAAAGCATAATTTTCCATCAATTTTGGAGATATCTATTTTTTTTACTATCTGCTGTGCATGCCTTTTCTCCCAGGCTTCGAATTCTGAAAGGTTACTAAACAGGGATGAAAGCCTGTTGCTTTCAGATCCCTGCGGTACTCGTGGTTTCCCTTTTTTCATTAATTGAATGAGCTTTTGAATTGTAATCTTGAAACTCCGGTCATCTTTGTTCTCGACTCCTGCCGGGGAATGGTTAAGGGCCACACCCATGGCAGGAATGAATTCGGAATAATCCGATATAACAAGATCTTCTTCTCTGTTCAGTTCAAGAACATTGATAAAGGCTTTCTGTAATTGTGGGAAAAATTTAAGGGGTCCACCGGCAAAAAGAATCTTCTTTTTGATATCAGAACCGCGTGCAAGGGTGGTAATTACCTGAAGCGCCACAGCATGGAAAACGGATGCCGCAATGTCCTCTTTGGAAACCTTGTTGCTCAAAAGGGCCTGAATATCCGTCTTTGCAAATACGCCGCATCGAGAAGCAATCGGGTGTATTGACGTGCTGTTTCTGGCCAGTCTATCAAAATCAGGAAGAGATACATCCAGCAATACGGCCATCTGGTCGATAAATGCTCCTGTGCCACCGGCACAACTGCCGTTCATCCTGATATCAGGACGGAAATGATCATCAAAAAATACGATTTTGGAATCTTCACCACCAATCTCGATAAGTGTCCTGACCTCAGGATATATTTTCTTGATCAGCTTTGCCGAGGCCACAACCTCCTGAACAAATGGAATACCGAGGGATTCCGCGACCCCCATGCCCGCTGAACCGGTAACAGCCAAGTCCAACTGAACATCCCCCATCTGATCATGTGCTTCTTTAAGGATGGACAGAACCGTATCCGATATCACAGCGTTGTGACGACGATAGCGGGAGAAAACCGGTTTTCCGGAATTATCACAGATCACCACTTTTGCCGTCGTAGAGCCGATATCGATACCCGTAGGATAACTGTTTTTGTAATCTTCAACCATTATGTAGCCGAATATCCTCTCATTATAATTGTATTAACTGAACACCCTTAGCTATTTATCTTAGAGCTCCAATCGCTTTCGCCTGTTAACTGTTACATAATCCTTCACGGTACAGTAAGTGTCCACGAAGCACACAACCCAGGATTCCAGATATCGAGGAGGTATTATCGTAAGGGGCCACATATGTTTTTTGATAATGTCCTCTTCTTTCTTTGTCAGGGTTGTCACTTCTCTGGCGTTTCTCAGGGATATACTCGGATGACGAAAGCCGTGCAGCCTCGGTCCCTCCCTCAACCAGTCATAAAAAAAGAGATCATGGAGCAATGCGCCTTTAACTGTTGCATCGCAATCCAGAGACAATTTCTTGGATATCAGAAAGCTGTGCCACGCTACCTCCACGCTGTGATCAAGGCGGGTCTTGTTGCGGTGATGCCCAAAATCCCCCAGCCTTTGAAGGGCTGGATGTTCAATTAATGACCCTGCAATATCCATAAACTCCGATTCATGATTATCTGCTGCCAGCCTTCTCTTCTCCTTTCTCTCCCAGATGATCTCAGCACATCTGATTGTCCAGTCGGCAAACATAACTCCGAACACAACAATAGCAAAGATATCCACAGCAACAGGATTCAATAAGTTAAAAACGGAGAGATACACGGGCAATACAAGATACTCGAAGGCAAATGCCAGGATCAGCCAGTAAATGGAAAATTGCAGGCAGACATAATTTTTAATCCTGAATCGCTGCCCTGAATAATCCCAGAGAGGGCGATGCAGCCATCCATCAAAGATAAACCCTGTTATAAATTCGAGTCCTGTTGTGACGAAGAG
>JAUXBI010000155.1 GCA_030619435.1 Syntrophaceae bacterium | reverse complement strand
TTTGAACCATTTCCTATAGAAACGGTCTCTCTTTCTCCTATCTTCCTGACA
The DNA here is from genome assembly GCA_030619435.1 of Syntrophaceae bacterium. GTDB lineage: Bacteria > Desulfobacterota > Syntrophia > Syntrophales > UBA2210 > UBA2210. The sequence continues at coordinate 4,371 of JAUXBI010000155.1, read as the reverse complement.
AGCTCAGCTTTCTGTATATCTTCGGCGCCTTCTCCTATCTTGTGTAATTTGACTTTTAAATCTTTTGTTACGCTTTCCGCATTACCCTTGGTATCAGAAGTAACAATAACGATATCGAGTTGACGGTTCAGTCGATCAAGCCTTTCAGCCACACCATCCATCATTTTTCCGTCCAGCGTAAGGGTACCGTTTAGATCTAAAACAAGCTGTCTGACTTTCAATTTTCCGATGCCGGGAATTGTAATATTTAGCATTTATTCCACCACAATTTTGCTCTTCGGTTCTGATACCACCTCACCGACTATGGCCGCTTCTTCTATGCCTTCTTTATGCATCTTTTGGAGTAACTCTTCCGCTTGCTGTGCGGGTAGGGAAAATAACAGACCGCCTGCTGTCTGCGGGTCAAAGAGGATATCCACCATCCAGCCGGGACAATCCGCACCCACCTCAATCATATGCATGCGAAATTCCCTGTTTCGATGTAATCCCCCGGGCACTATCCCCATCTCAACCAGTTCTTGAATTTCCTGAAAGTAGGGGACGGAGGAGGAATGTATGAGCATTCCCACATTGCTTCCTTCAACCATTTCGCAGGCGTGACCGAGAAAACCGAAGCCGGTTACATCCGTGCATGCGTGAATATCCGGGAATTCCGTCATTAACTCCGCGGCCTTTTTGTTCAGGGTGAGCATGCATTCTGTTGATTTTGCCACCAGGTCGTCATCGGCCATCTCTCCCTTCAGAGCTGTATTGATAATTCCAGTGCCAAGAGGTTTTGTCAGGATAAGCTTGTCTCCAACTCTGGCGCCTCTGTTAAGCAGTACCTTTTCGGGATGGACAACTCCGGTGACGGAGAGGCCATACTTTAATTCATTATCTTCCACACTATGTCCGCCGACCAGAATTACCTCTGCTTCTCGCATCTTGTCCAGACCGCCAAGAAGTACCTGTTGGAGTATCTCGATATCCATCTTGTTTATGGGAAAACAGACTATGTTCATGGCCGTAATCGGGTTTCCCCCCATGGCATAGACATCGGACAGGGAATTTACAGCGGCAACTTGGCCAAAGATATAGGGATCGTCAACGATGGGTGTAAAGAAATCGAGCGTCTGAATAATGGCGAGGTCATCGCTCAACTTATAAACACCTGCATCCTCGGCGCTTTCTATCCCCGCAATCAGATTCGGATCTGACTGGAGGGGCAAGCCACAAAGAGCTTTGTCCAGGTCCCCCGGACCTATCTTGCAGGCTCACCCGGCGCCATGCACCGTCTCTGTAAGACGTATTTTTGTCTTTTCGTCCATTTGATTATCCTTGTTTATTTTCCAGGAGGGTTCAGCAGGATGCGATATTCATTCCCCGCTGTTTCCTCTACCTGAACCGAATATTTTTTACTTTCTGCAAGACGGGATACATTTTCCTTCGAAACAGTGGTTTCTACAAGGACAGTTATCTGTTCGTTCGGATTTTTCTCAATCGCCTTTTTTGTCTTCACCACCGGGATGGGACAACCAAAACCTCGCACATCGATTTCAACCATTGAATATTACCTCCTTGTTTATCAGAAACTTTAAACTCAAGCAATGCAAACTCCACTCCACTCACATAAATGTTTCTCAAACACCGCCGGAAGCTGTGAAATGATTTGCGGAATCCTGGTGGCCGGTGTAGCCTGCGCGTATTTCCCAGCCATACGATTTGCCCTTGCTGCAATGATTGCTGCTTCATGCAATTCCAGTTCAGCATAAACAAGTGCGGAAACCATACCGGTAATGGTGTCACCCGTTCCTCCTATGGCCTCAAGCCCTGGCATATCAGGCTCAGTGATGGTGTCCAGAATCTTTCCATTTTCAACGACATAATCAACTGCTCCCTTGATAAGCAACAACCTGGCTGCATTATTATTATGATAAGCGTCGGCCACCAGTTCGGGAGCCCGGGTTATGTCAGCATTAAAAAGATGCCTGCTGATATAGGCTGGATGCGTGGCATCCGGATCGGCCAAAAAGGCCATTTCACAGGAATCCGGCGTGAAGATGTCAAATCTTGCTGCCAGCCCCGCCGCCTTTGCCGCATACATAGATGAAGCGTCTGCAATCATAGTCGGCTTTTGGGTGCATTTTTCTATAGATTCATATAACCGTCTCATCAAACCCATAACGGGAAGACAATAGTGAAGCACCAACACGGCCGGTGAAAGTTCGGGAACATTTTTTATCAAATATTCATAAAGTAATCTGCTTCCCTTTCCCTCACCGCTGTCGCCGACAAGGAGCGCCTGAGGCGGGGTAATATTCAGGTGTTCGGTGGTAGCCAGTGCGGCGCTGATTAAGGCGGCAGTGCCCTGGGTACAGGGGATTTTCAGATCATTTATGATCAATGAATCTTCTTCGGTCTTAACCTCTCCCAGCGTCAGCGGGAAGTTTTTTATCGGGACTGTTCCACAAACAAGCATCATCTCGATTTTTCTTTGCCTCCTTCCAGAGATTCAGACATTCAACAAAAGCCCTGTCCATCATAAGGGCGCACAGGGTAAAGCCGATTTCCTTCGGCCTTGGTGCTTCCGTCAGTTTTTTATCGATAAGCTCGGCATGAAGATAGGGGATATCAGGACAGCCCCCTCCAGAAGCGTTCAGGATTATGCCTGTATTCTTATCAAATGTGAGCTTCATGTTGCCCGCCTTTACCATTACCGCTTCTCCGAAATCGGTAACCTTTACGATTTCCAAAAGTTCTCCATCACCCTTTAAGGGGACAACTTCGATGTAATCCACATCTTTTTGGTTGAAGAGCCTTTCTATGCCGATCTGTTCGACCAGATTTATTTCCACGGCCAGATCGCACCCTTTTCTGAGGGTGGGAGGCGGGGCAACAAGCTTGACCATGTAGTCTACCGATTTAAGAACCTTTTCCGCTTTTATGGCATCTTCTACCTTTTCAAACAGGAAAAGTCCTCCTCCTTCAAAGCGGGGCTTCTTTTTTATTCCGAAGATCATGTTACTTTTCCCTTTCCATCATCAGAAAGCCAACAACCGAACAAAAGATTAAACCTATAATTACCGCTGCCGGCCCGAATTCACCCGGGCCTTTGGGGCTCGATGCGAGCAAAAAATTATGGGCAAAGGCGGCGCCTACAATGAGACCAAGAATGGTAACCCCCGCGTCGGTATCCCCCTCACTTGCCAGTATTGTCTGGCGCAGGGGACACCCGCCCAGAAGCGTTGCCGTTAGGCCCGCGAGGACCATTCCAAGGAAGTTCCAGAGGTGATTATTATGGGAAACGGGTTGATGTTCAAACCCCCAGTGGTAGAATCCTGAAGCAAAATTACCCAGTGCGTAATTGCAAACTAGGACTCCGACAAAGAAGGCGGCAATTCCGCTGAAGAGGTAGAAATCTCTGACCAGCATAATGTCCCTCCAGCTACCTACAAAACACATCCTTGTCTTCTGGGCAACAAATCCGGCAAACATCCCTGCGAGGAGAGAAACCAGGATGGGGGCATACTGTGCACCTGGTCCCTTCTGACTGAAGAAGAGGAAATGCGGTTTAAAAACTATCAAGAGAAGGAGACCAAGCATAATAAGCGGTATTATCAAGGCGGGTATTTTAGACACTCTTCCGGCCCGCCCGAGATTATAACCGCCCTTAAGAAATATAATACCTATAGCTGCACCCACAATGACTCCCAAAAGAGCGGTAATGCCATTGAGGTCACCACCTGCAAGCCTTATCAGTGCCCTGATGGGACAGCCCAGAAAGACCAGCGCGCCGATCATGAAAAATGCCCCCAGGAAAAAACGTATTATCGGGGAAGAACCTCCTTTTGGTCTGAATTCTCCGAAGGCGAAAGCCGAAATAAGGGCGCCAAATACGAAACCCATTATTTCCGGTCGAATATATTGTACCACCCCCGCCCGATGCAGACCGATTCCGCCCGTAATGACACGATAGAAGCAGGCCACGCAGATGCCCATGTTTGCGGGATTCCCCCATTTCGTGAGCAGTGTTGCAAGTATCCCGAGAATCAGGCCTCCAAGAATTATCCATGTTTTTTGTGTCCAGAAGTTGCTTGCCATTGCCACCTTCTCCTTTCCAAATCTTTATAAGGTATTATGATTATGCGAAGCTCTCCATATTGGTCGATTTTATGCGACTACCTAAATTTAAGGAATAAGTCAAATTCATGATAGTTATAATTCTTCGTTGATTATAATTGAAATTTATGGCAATAGGGGTCTGGAGGCTTTTATCATGAGTTACGATCAATTCAAGAATGTTACCATACAGCAGATGGAATCCCTAATCCATCTGGTTGAGGAAGGAAGCTTCAGCCGTGCTGCTAAAAAGATGTTTCTGACCCAACCGTC
>JAUXBI010000121.1 GCA_030619435.1 Syntrophaceae bacterium | reverse complement strand
TTTAATTGATTAGGTTATCAAAATGCTGTATAGAATGAGGCTGACCATGATGAACGGGGGAGGTTATAGGTTTGCTATTTGATTATATTCTTGGTGCAATATCGAATGATTTGGCTATTGATCTGGGGACGGCGAACACCCTGGTTTATGTTAAGGGGAAGGGCATTGTTTTGAATGAGCCCTCGGTTGTCGCTATACACAGGGACTTAAGGGGGGTAAAGAAAGTTCTCGCCGTGGGAGCCGATGCGAAGAGGATGCTTGGTAAGACACCTGGAAACATTGTGGCTATAAGGCCCATGAGAGACGGTGTTATAGCTGATTTCGAGATTACAGAAGCCATGCTGCGCCACTTTATACTCTGTGTTCACAACAGAAGGACATTTGTCCGCCCGAGAATTATAATATCTATTCCCTCCGGGATTACCCCTGTTGAGAGGAGAGCGGTCAAGGAAACCGCCGAATCGGCCGGGGCAAGAGAGGTCTATCTTATTGAAGAGCCTATGGCTGCCGCGATAGGGGCCGGTCTTCCGATAACAGAGCCCGTAAGTTCCATGGTCGTGGATATAGGTGGAGGCACTACGGAGGTCGCAGTGATTTCACTGGCCGGTGTTGTTTATTCTAATTCTGTCAGGGTTGCAGGGGACAAAATAGATAACGCTATCGTGCAGTATATGAAGAGAAAATACAGTCTTCTCATAGGTGAGAGATCAGGTGAAATGATAAAAATTGCCATCGGGTGCGCATATCCGGAGGACGAGATAAGAACAGTGGATGTCAAGGGGCGGGATCTGATATCCGGTATTCCCAAAATTGTTGAGATAAATTCCGAAGAGGTGATGGAGGCGATGTCGGAGCCGGTGAGTGTCATAATTGATGCCATAAGAGATGCCCTGGAGAATGCTCCGCCGGAGCTGGCAGGCGATATCGTCGACAGGGGCATAGTGCTGGCAGGCGGCGGCGCGCTCCTGAGAAATCTGGATGTACTTCTCAGGGAAGAAACAGGACTGCCCATAACGATAGCGGATGATCCTCTCTCAGCAGTGGCCAGAGGCGCCGGCAAGGCCCTGGATGAGCTGCATATATTGAAAGAGGTGACAATCCAGTTATAGTCACCAACAACCCCCGGATTACAATGTCTTTTCTCCAGGAATCCTTGCCTTCTATTGCTGGTGCCGGTGGTCCGGGTTAGGATAAGAAATGGCATCTCCCAAGAAACATTACACCGTTATTGTAGTAGTTGTCTTTGTAATTATTTCTCTTACAATCTTTTCCCTGAATTTTAAATCACCTGAAAGAATGAGTTTCTTCAGAAAGATCGTGCTGGAGGCAGTGGTTCCCCTGGAGGGCGCGGTTGATTCGGCCTTCAGTTCCGTCACCGGGGTATGGAAAAGGTATGTCCTGCTGGTTGGGCTGGAAAGAAAAAACAGGGACTTGGAGACAAAAATTGCGTCTCTGACGAGAGATGCAAGTAATTATCGTGAAATGTCTCTTGACTGTGCAAGACTCAGAAAGCTCATGAACATAAAAAATGATTTCAAGCTTCCAACAGTTGCCGCCAGGGTTGTGGGAAAAAACAGGTCTTCCGTATTCAAAACGGTATTGATCAATAAGGGAACTGCTGACGGAATAAAAACAGGGTTTCCGGTGATGGGCATGGGGGGCGTGGCCGGCAGAATAATGGAAACTTCGCGGAATGCATCCAAGATACTTCTCCTTGTGGATTATAACAGCAATATCGATGTTCTTATCCAGAGAAACAGATGCCAGGGCGTGCTCCGGGGTTGTGGCAGCTTCGGGTGTGAGTTGAAATATGTTCAGAGATCCGAAGACGTGAAAACCGGAGATGTCGTAGTATCTTCAGGTCTTGCCGGGGTATTCCCCCGGGGACTACTTATCGGAAAGGTTGCTGCAGTGGAAAAGGAGGAAGCCGGTCTATTTCAGAAAATAACGGTACATCCGGCGATCAATATTACCAGACTGGAAGAGGTGCTGGTCATATTGGAGGAAAAGGAAGACAACGAATGATATATTATCTCCTGTTACCGGTTTTCTCACTGCTCTTATTGACGATTCAGGTAACCGTTTTTGACGTACTTTCTTTCGGGAAGACGGGATTGGAGATATCATTGATATTGGTTATATATGCGGGTTTTTACCTGAGTATCATAAGGGGTATCGCATTGTCCTTTGTCCTCGGTTTTTTTCTGGATTGTATTACAGGTGTTATACCGGGGTTTTTTGTGCTCAGTTATGTGCTGATATTTTTGATTTCCAAAGGTGTTTCACTTAAGGTATATGCTAGGGGGGTGGTTTTTACCATCGGCTTCACCTTTGTATGTGTCCTCTTTGAAAAATTCCTGATAATCTTGATGTACAGGGGTTTGTACGGCATTAATGTGTTTTATGATATACTGAGCATTTCGCTCCTTCATGCCGTAATTGCCGGCATATTCGCACCCGCCTTCTTTGCCCTGTTTCATCGTCTTGAGGTTTTATTTAATGTCTGGGAAGCAAGATCGCCTGACCGGCTATGATTCTGGAAGATTCAGAAAAAAAATACAAGTGATTATATGGCTGGTGTCTCTTGCTTTTTTTCTCCTGTTTGCCAGGCTATGGTACCTCCAGATTATCAGGGGAGATGACTTAAGAAAACGCTCTGAGAATAACCGGATTCGCATTCAGGAGATAAAACCCCTCAGGGGATTGATCATGGACACTCACGGGAATATCCTGGTGGACAATCAATCCTCTTTTGATATATCCATAGTTCCTGAGGCCGCAAAAAACATAGAAGATGTTATGAATAAGCTAACGGATCTTTGTGATCTGGGCGAGGACACAATATCATGCAAGAAACCCTCTTTTAAGTCCGGAAGACCTTTTGTTCCTGTCAGAATCTGCAAGAATATAGATAGAAATAAACTGGCCATAGTGGAAACCCATTCTCTGGATCTGCCCGGTGTGGTTGTTGATGTTGTCCCGGTAAGGGAATATGTATATGGAAAGACGATGGCCCACATTCTCGGTTATGTTGGAAATATAAGCCGTTCTGAGCTGGGAAGGGATATCTACTCCGGCTACAGGTCGGATGATATAGTGGGGAAGTACGGAATTGAGAAATATCTGGATGGATATCTCAAGGGTGAGAGTGGTGGGGAACAGGTGGAGGTGGATGTCTCCGGGAGAAGACTGAACATATTGGGGGGAATTAAGCCTGTTCCCGGTTACAATGCTGTTCTCAATATAGATGCAGACCTTCAGAAGATCTGCTGGGATGCCTTTCAGGAGAAGGCGGGAACGGCGATTGTTATGGATCCGCGTACCGGCTCCGTTATGGCAATGGTAAGCAGACCGTCTTTTGACCCGAACCTGTTTAACCGCGGAATATCCGGAGATGGGTGGAAGAAACTGACGGCAGATTCTCTATGCCCTTTACAGAACAAGGCTATCTCGGGGCAGTATCCTCCCGGCTCCACCTATAAAATGCTTGTAGCGGCCGCGGCTCTTGAAGAGGGTTTGATAACAAAAAACACCGAGATATTCTGTGACGGTACATACCGGATGGGGGACAGGACTTTCAGGTGCTGGAAAAAAAAAGGTCATGGTACCGTGAACCTGCATCGTGCCATAGCGGAATCGTGTGATGTCTATTTTTATCATCTGGGGGAGATGCTCGGTGTTGATAAAATCGCGGAGTATGCCGGGAAGTTTGGCTTCGGATATAAAACCGGCATATCTCTTCCGGGAGAAAAAAGGGGTCTGATTCCTACAAAAGAATGGAAGCTGAGAAGATACGGAGAACGCTGGCAGAAAGGCGAAACCACCTCGTTGGCCATAGGTCAGGGGTTTACCCTTGTTACGCCCCTGCAGTTGCTTAGAGCGTATTGCGCGATAGCCAACGGCGGGACTCTCTATAAAACACAGCTTATAAAGAGGATTGAAACGGCGGATGGACAGGTAGTCAAGGAATTTCTCCCTGAAAAGGAGAGGACAGTTCCCGTTAGCAGGAAAAACATCGATATATTGAGATATGCACTGTGGGGGGCGGTTAATGAGCCGCATGGTACGGGTTGGGCCTTGAAGAGAAAGGAAAGGGATGTCTGCGGTAAGACCGGAACCGCACAGGTCATAAGCATGCCGGAAGATACAAGTGATGATGTAGATGATGTACAGTATAGATTCAGGGATCATGCCCTGTTTGTCTGTTTTGTACCTTACAAAGATCCTGTAATAGCGCTCCTGGTTATTGTAGAACATGGAGGCCATGGCGGGTCCGTTTCTGCTCCCATTGTGCGCAGGATTGTTGACGGGTATTTTAATCTTGAGCGAAGAAGGAAAAAGACGTGAAAATTGATCGCCGATTGCTTGCCAATTTTGACTGGATACTCTTGGGACTGGTACTTTCAATATGCGGCATAGGCATTTTAAATCTCTATAGTTCGGGTTATAACCTGTATACGGGTGGAGAGTTTCTCTATGTGAAACAGATGTTCTGGGTCTTGCTGGGGCTTATTATGATGGTTATAGCCTTCAGTGTGGATTATCGCATTATCATAAGACATGCCTATCTTATTTACGCGGTTTCTATCATGCTTCTTTTGCTGGTTTCTTTCTACGGAAATATGACACACGGTTCACAGAGATGGCTGGTTCTGTGGGGATTTTCCTTTCAGCCGTCGGAATTAATGAAACTGGCAATAGTTATTGTTCTGGCAAGATACTTTAACGATAATATGAAGAAAGGTTATAACTTTGGTAATCTGGCGGCACTGCTGGCACTTCTGGGAATGCCCTTCTTGTTGATAGTAAAGCAGCCTGATCTGGGCACCGCCATGTTTCTGGTGATCCTGGTTTTTTGCATGGCGGTTTTCGTCGGGGTCGGCAGAAAATTTCTTGTATGCTTTATCTCGGGAGGTATGGTATTAGCCCCGCTGTTCTGGTTTCTTATCAAGGATTATCAGAGAGAAAGGATACTCACCTTTCTGAACCCTGAACGGGACCCCCTTGGGGCTGGTTACCACATTATACAGTCCATAATTGCCATTGGTTCTGGTGGCATCTGGGGAAAGGGGATTCTGAAGGGAACCCAGACGCAGCTGAGATTTCTGCCTGAACAACAGACGGACTTTGCCTTCTCCGTTTTTGCCGAGGAATGGGGGTTTTTAGGGGTATCTGTCCTGATGCTTATATTTTTTGCGTTGATCATGTGGGGTTTGAAGATTGCCCGACACTCCAGGGATTTCCCCGGGGCATTGATGGCCTTTGGAGTAACGATGTTTGTCTTCTGGGGTATACTTATAAACATAGGCATGGTTATAGGCATATTCCCTGTTGTGGGAATACCACTTCCTTTTTTCAGCTATGGAGGGTCTTCGATGATTGTTTTGATGACAGGCGCGGGCCTGCTGATAAATGTTAGTATGAGGAGATTTATCCTCCAACCTTGACGGCTTTGTAAATACAGCAGGCACACTTTAGTTTACTGGTTGTAAAGTTTTTGCAAAAATGGCAATAGAATTAAAGAAATTTTGACAGGATTAACAGGATGTTCAGGATTAAAGTGGTAAAGCTTTCCTTGCTTCTGTGCTTGAAAGATTATCTTGTATATCCTGTTATCCTGTCTGAGTTTTGTGTGTTTTCG